>JBOGLB010000228.1:0-6964 GCA_050745965.1 Terriglobales bacterium
GCGTGTTCTGTGCAAGCCCCGCCGCAGCATCGAGCAACAAGATTAAGCGCGTATTGCTGATCAGTATTGACGGCATGCACGCTCTCGACTTCGCAAACTGCCGGGCCGGCGTTGATGGCGGCTCTCCATACTGTCCAAACCTCGCCAAACTCGCACACAACGGAGTCAATTATCTTCAGACACTGACGCCGCGTCCTTCTGACTCGTTTCCCGGTCTGACCGCATTGGTCACCGGCGGCCTGCCGCGCACTACCGGCGCATTTTACGATGTCAGTTATAACCGAGCGTTGTCGCCTCCGGCAAAGACAACTCCATACGGAATCGTCGGCGGAAAGAACCTCTGCCCAAGCGTGATCGGAACCCAAGTAGGCTATGACGAAGAAATTGACAAGAACCTTAATCTCCTTAGCGCGGGTGGAGGAATCAATCCTGATTATCTGCCGCGCGATCCGTGCAATGGCTGCGTTCCGGTCTATCCTCACAGCTATCTTCGCGTGAACACAATTTTTGAAGTGGTTAAAGCTGCTGGTGGATACACGGCGTGGTCCGACAAGCACCAGTCTTATGAGCTGACCAAGGGACCCAGCGGAACCGGCGTGGATGACTTCTTCGCACCTGAAATCAACTCGCCCGCCGTTCCCATTCCGTCAGTTCCCGGCTGCAACCCGTTGCCGGACACAACATCGCTCGCCGACTGGACCTCCAGCTTCGCGAATATTAAATGCTATGACACATACAAAGTGCAGGCCATCCTCAACGAGATTGATGGCAAGACACATGATGGGAAGCCAGCCGCATCCGTACCAACTGTATTTGGAATGAACTTTCAGGCTGTCAGTATCGGACAAAAGCTGAACGAACAGAGCATTGGCGTGACGGGCGGCTATACGGACGCGCTCGGAACCCCCACGGATGCATTGATGGGCGAGATCACGTTTGTGGACGCTTCCATCGGGAGGATGGTGGAGGAACTGCAAGACCAGGGTCTCTATGACTCCACGCTGATCATCATCACGGCCAAGCATGGACAATCTCCCATTGATCCTAACCGCGTGTTGCGAATCCCTGCGGATAATTCCGCTCTGGAACCGCCGTCGCAGGTGATTTCACCCGGTGGAATCGGGCCAGGATTTCCCGTGGCCCAGGCGCTTGAAGATGATGTCTCCTTAATCTGGCTCGCGGATCAAAGCCAAACTAACACTGATGCAGCTTTGCTAAGCGCCAACCTTAACCTGACCGGAGGAGGGCAAGTTCTCGCCGGCAAAAACTTGAACCTGATTTTCAACAGTCCGCTGATTGACCCGGCTACCCCGGACATCATTGTCACTCCAAACATCGGGGTGGTTTACACCGGAGGCACGAAGAAAGTGGCAGAACACGGCGGCTTCGCGGAAGACGATCGAAACGTCATGCTACTCGTCGCAAACCCTCACTTTAAGGCGTCAACCTTTGCCGATCAGGTTGAGACCAGGCAGGTGGCTCCCACGATCCTGAAGGCTTTGGGATTGGATCCGCAACAACTGAAGGCGGTTCAAATTGAAAAGACGGCGGCACTTCCGGGGCTTTCTTTCTAGCAGAGGAATCTATTGATCCGCGAGTTTGCGGGAGGCGAAAAGCTTCCCGCTTTTTTGTGGTGAAATTCTGGTTGGACGGGCGGGGACGTCCGTCACTTCATCGCAATATATTGGAATTCAATTTTCAATGGAGCGGCGGGCGTCCTCGCCCGTCGTCACGACAATCAAGCTTCGGGAACGGGAGGGCATCCTGGAAATTCCGCCAGATATGTGTTTCCGATGTATTGGAGATATTTTATGCCGACGGCACTGGTGAAGAATCCGTCCACGGCCAAGTCGCGGAGAAAGGCAAAAAATTCTATGCCGGGACTGAGAGTTGGATCGGTGAGAGCGTTTTTGCGATAGGCAATCGAATCCAGAATTTGCTTTTGCTGCTCCGCCGCGCACCCCATGTAAGGCTGGCCGTAACGATCGGTGGAGGTTGCGTCGAGCCAAGCCAGGCCTCCGCCCAGCGTCAACTGGTATTCCAGATTCTCACTGGTAATGAGATCAATGAACTCTGGCGATCCCGCTTCGATTGCGCCGCCTGAATCCGCGTCCGCGGGGATTATGGTTTGGCAGAGAGTGCTCAATAGCTTGTATTGCTGCGCCGGGAAAAATTTCGGAATATAGGCGCCGCCAGGTGATGCAGCCTTCTCTGAGGCCACCATCTTGTGAACGTACTCCGCGGCTTCGAGGGGAATGACCCGCAGGACGGAGCCAGCGAGGACTCCTTTGCCCAGGGACTTTAGAACGTCGCGGCGAGAGATGTTATTCGACATAAATGAAAAAATCTACTGGCGGAGCCTTGCTCCGCCGGACAGCCCCTTCGACTTCGCTCAGGGCAAGCTCTGGCGCCGTCCCCACGTGGTTCGTTAGACGTTTCCTTTTTTTGCTTCTCCAAGCAAGTAGTCTGATGCCCGCCACGATAAAGCCATGATGGTCAGCGTTGGATTCTTATCGGCGTTGCTCACGAAGCACGCGCCATCCGTCACAAATAAATTCTTCACGTCGTGCGCCTGGCAATATTTGTTCAGGACCGATGTCCTGGGAGTGTTTCCCATGCGCGCGGTGCCGAGCTCGTGAATGATCACGCCGCCGTCGGCGATGCCATAGGGATTCAAACCGTCTGGTTTGGCGCGGGAGTAGTAGGTGCCACCGCCGGCTTCGACAATGGCGCGGAAGGTTTCCTGCATATCCTTCGCCATCTTAATTTCGTTGTCGCTCCATTCCCAATGAAAGCGCAGTACTGGAATGCCCCATTCATCCACTGTGACGGGATCAATCTCGCAATAGCTGTTTGCGTTTGGAATCATTTCGCCCCGGCCGGCGAATCCGATATAAGTGCCATAGCGGCTTCGACATTTTTGTTTCAGTGGAGCGCCGTAGCCCTCAACTTCTTCGCAGAGCCCCTCGAATTCTGAAACGCTGGGCATGTTTCTGCCGCCGCCCACCTCGATGTGATAGCCGCGCAAAAAGTCGTTCTTGCGGTCAAACTTCCACCAGGGCACGTACATGTGCATGCCGCCAACCCCGTCATGATTGTGTGGAGGCATCTTCTCGAGCTGCGGGAAGTATCCCGTGCCGGAACTGCCCACCGAATCGGTTAAATAGCGGCCGACTACGCCGGAAGAATTCGCCAACCCGTCGGGGAATAAAGTTGACTTGGAATTAAGAAGAAGGCGCGCAGATTCGCATGCGCTCGCGGCCAGGATGAACGCTTTGGCGTTCACGCGTTTTTCGGAACGAGTCGCCTTCTCGATATAACTGACGGATTCGCACTTGCCATCCTTGCCAACAATAATTTCGCGGGCCATGGCGTTTGTAATGAGTGAGAATCGTCCGGTTTTTTGGGCTGGCGGAATCATGACCTGGCTGGAACTGAAGTTAGAGGCGCTGATGCAACCGCGTCCGCATTGCGCACAGTAATGACACGCAGGGCGTCCGTTCAGTGGCTTCGTGAGAATTGCCATGCGCGATGGAATGAATAGGATGTTGAGTTTGTCGCATGACTTCTTGAGGATGGTCTCGGTGCATCGCATCTTCGGAGGCGGCATGAAAATGCCGTCGGGGGCGCTGGGAATATTTTCTTTTGTGCCGAAGACGCCTATGTAGGATTCGACCTTATCGTAATAGGGCGAAAGATCCTCGTACGTCAGCGGCCAATCGTCGCCCATCCCATCGGTTGAGCGCACTTTGAAATCCACGGGAGCGAAGCGCAACGCAATTCTTCCCCAATGGTTGGTGCGTCCGCCCTCGATGCGGGAGCGAAACCAGCGGAAACGTGACCCAGCGGCGACAGTGTATGGCTCGCCCTCGATATCCCAAAAACCGTTGGGCGCGAGAAATTCGCCAAAACCCCACCTGTCTTTTCCGCCGATGCCAGCGCCCCGATGCGGAAGCTGGTAAGGCCAAACATGTTCCTTGAAGTCTTTCTCAGGATTGAGCGGAGGGCCTGCTTCGAGCATCACGACGCTCAGTCCGCCTTCGGTGAGAACCTTGGCCGCAGTGCCACCAGCGGCTCCGGAGCCGATGATGCAAACATCGTAAACTTTGGAAGAACGAATTACTTGCGACATTCTGTATGGCCTGCTTCACGCGGGACAGCCCGCCCCCGGCTGCCCATTTCGAGCGAAATCGCGATGGGTTCTCGCAGTACATACAGCGGAGCTTTAGCTCCGCCAGGACAGCCGAGGGCAGGCTGTCCCCAGGTTAAAATCGAAGGGCTTTCATGTATTTATAACTGATGCTGATGGACTCGAACGGGCGTTTCGGTTTGTCGTGCTCGACGATGTAATACTTGATGCCCGCTTTGTCAGCGTGTGCGAAGATCCGCTTCCAATCAATCACCCCTTTGCCGACTTCCGTCATATCACCGAGGGAATCGCCGAAATCCTGATTTCCCGAACCGGTGACTTTCGGAAGCTTCTTCATGTCTTTCACATGGACGAGGGGGAAACGTCCCGGATAAAGATCGAAATATTTGACCGGGTCCTGTCCTGCAATCGTGATCCAGCAAAGATCCATTTCCATTTTTACCAGGTTCGGATCTGTTTCTTTCAGAAGGATGTCGTAGGGGAGCTTGCCATTCTTCAAGGGAAACCATTCGAACCAATGATTGTGATAGGCGAACTGTATTCCGGATTTCTTGCTCATCTCACCGGCGCGATTAAAAGTCGCGGCGGCCTGGTTCCACCCATCAGGTTGTTTACGAACATCATCATCAATCCAGGGATTGACAATGTAACGGTGGCCGAGCATTTTGCTGACTTCGATTACTTTGGGGAAGTTTTCGGGGCTGAGACTCACGAAGTTGACGTGGGTAGAAATCGCGGACAGACCGTGGCGATCGAGAGATGCCTTTAAGTCCTCTGGCGAGTGAGTGAAGTAGAGAATCTTGCCGCCATCCATTGTGAATCCCGCAAGTTCTACTTCTTTGTAGCCAATTGCGGAAACCTTTGCCAGCGTGCCATCCATGTCCTGCTGCATGGCGTCACGAACGGTATATAGTTGCACGCCGATGTGTTCGGCTCTGTGCTGGGTTGCGGCGAAGGAAAACCGGCTGCCGAGGACGCTTGCAGCAGTCACTCCGGTTAAAGTCGTGGTTAAAAATTTCCGGCGATTCATTCCCATTCAGTTCCTCACCTTCCAAATTGACGGGCGGGGACGCCCGTCTCTCCATCGCACGTAAGTCAAGCCTCGGTTCCCAGCAGTTCGGCGCGTACATTCTTCAGCACGTAGAGCGCGCGCTCCACGCCAACTTCACCCGTCAAGATAGGGTCTTCGTTCTCGATGCTTAAAATTCCCGCGTATCCGATTTCCATGTAGGCGCGAACAATATCTTTCCAGGTATTTGCGCCGTGGCCGTATCCAACGGCACGAAAAGTCTCGGAGGCTTCCGGAAGATCCTTAACATCGGAGGCGAAGTTGAGCACGCCATACTTCGCAACGTTGTTCTGGAACATGACGGTATCTTTCATGTGGGCGTGGTAGATCGCGCCCTGCTTGCCGAGGAAATGTATCACTTCCACAGGATCGCAACCCTGCCAGAAAAGATGGCTGAGATCGTTGTTCGCGCCAATTTCCTCACCAACGGCCTCACGTAATCGCATTAGGGTTCGCGGGTTATAGACGACCTGATTGGGATGCATTTCCAGAGCAAGCTGGTGAATGCCATGTTCGCGGGCGAATTTAGCGGCTTGCCGCCAGTAGGGAATGACTCGTTCTTTCCATTGCCAGTCCTCAATCTGCGCAAAATCTGGAGGCCAGCGATAGGTAACCCAATTCGGCATCGTGTCAGTGGGATTGCCTCCGGGGCATCCGGAGAAACCTACGATGACCTTGACTCCCAAACGCTCAGCTAACAAGACGGTATTGCGAAAAGCGTGCGCGTCGCGCTCGGCATATTTGGGATCGGGATGCACGGGGTTGCCGTGACAACTTAGAGTCGCAACCAGAATATTGCGATCGTCAAACTTTTTCTTCCAGGCGCGTAACTTTGCGGGATCGGCGAGCAAGTCAGGCACCGGACAATGACTTGATCCGGGAAAGCCTCCCGTGCCGATTTCAACGGCTTCGATGCCCATCCCGGAAATTTTCTCGAGCATTTCGTCGAGGCTGAGGCTTGAAAACACTGGATCGAAAACGCCGATGGGAATTTTTCATAGGGACTGCGGCGATGAAGTGTTGGAACTGGAATTGCCCTCGCTTGCGGCGCTCAACGCGGATGCGGCTTTCGGTGCAGCCATGGCGGCTGCCAGCAAGCCACCGCTGGTGGCGATAAAAGTTCTGCGGCTGGGAAGATTGGTTGTGGGTTTCTGGTTCATCGGTGCCTCGGTGGAGCTGACATGTTCTTGGTAAAAAATCGTCGGGTGACGATTATACGCACTGGAGATCAAACCGGTTACATAATCTTCGAGATAAGTATGAACTGCAGATTCCTCGGAGATGAATCCCTTGGAATGGCAAAGATTAATAGGCGCGGCGCTACTAAAAACCATCCTGACGGAAAATTCCTCTTCCCTCGGTGCATTTGTAAGCGCGTCCAACAAGTAAATTCTTATACTCTTCGGTCTTTCCACTGGGCCACTCAATTACGGCGCGATCAATCTTGTCCAATTTGCCGAGACCGAAGGTGACTGGCAACTCTGACTGGGAGAGATAGCTGGAACCTCCTTTCACCATTCGCATCTGCATCGAGCCGCCATGAAACACGCGCACGATTGCGCCAATCGCGTCGTGGTTGGATTTAGTGCCGACAAGTTGAAACCGGACGCTTCGATTTCCGGAACGAACGTCATTGCGGAAAAGGTAGGCCGGGCCATTGTTGGTGGTCATCAGAATGTCGGAATCCCCATCGCGATCGAAGTCGCCGTAGGCCACTCCCCGTCCATCCTTGTGTTGATTCCATC
>JBOGLB010000229.1:0-3880 GCA_050745965.1 Terriglobales bacterium
GCCGCGCCGAGCTTCGATACCTTCGACATTCATGGAAAGAGACAGCGATTGGACGATCAGAAAGGCAAGGTCGTGCTCGTCAGTATTTGGGCAACATGGTGCGGACCTTGCCGCGCGGAGATGCCGAAACTCGACCTACTATACCGAGAGCGGAAGGATCAGGGGTTTATTGTGTTCGGTTTGTCGGACGAGGAAGTCAATGTGCAACGGAAATATGTGGAACAGGTTCCGGCAAGCTACCCACTTCTCACCCTCCAGGGGGAAGTCCCCAGCATTTATCGCGAAATTGCACGTTACCCAGCGATTCTTCTGATTGATCGCCAGGGACGACTAGAGCCTGCACCGGGTCCGGACCAGCCTTTCGAGAAGGTGCAGGAAGCGGTAGATGCTCTCCTAAACAGCGGCTCTCGATAATGCTCGACACCTTGAGCGACTGCCAGCTCAGATCATTTCGCTACGGCCTAGGTCCCTCCCAAGCCGGGGACGACGCTTCTCAAGTTGGAAATTGGTGAAGTGGACCCAAGTATGGAGGTTTTAAGCTGCGCCAGCTTTTTGCAGTAGTTCTTTCATGCCCGCCCAGCTTTCACGGGTCGATTCCTCTGGTGTTCCGCCGCCGCGCCAGTGCGTTTCCAGGCTTACGGCGTAATGATACCCGTCGCGCTTGAGCGCGCGAAATTGTCCCAGCCAGTCAATCACGCCACGACCCATTGCCGCCCATTCATATTTGCCATCTGGTTTGCGTTGCACGTCTTTACAGTGGACGTGGCCAATGCGGTCTTTCGGCAAGCGATCATAACCTTGCGGATATGGAACATCCCCTTGCATCACGGAATTTCCTGGATCCCAATTCAGCATGAAGTTCGGCAGGTTGATGGCGCCCAAAACACGAACCGCTTCTGCACTCGTCGCGGTATTGCATTCATGCTCATTTTCCAAAAGAAGAATGATTTTCTTGGTCGCGGCCTTCTGAGCCGCTTTTCGCAATTGCTCATTCATCTGCGCGCGGTAAGGCGCCGGATCGTCCAACCGCCAGAAATCGAAACAGCGCAAGCGATCGGTATTAAACGCACGCGCCAACTCAAGACCACGCTCGAGCACTTCCTGCTGTTGATCGAAGCTGAAATCTGCTCCAAATTGATCTCGTTTCTTGGGGCTGAATTTCGAACTGGGAGCGCCCGGCCAGTCCACCTTGAACAGTGGGCTGCCGATATCGCTCACGCGTAAGCGGTAGCGTTCCAGCAGGCGGCGCGCCTCGGCAATCTCTTTTGCGTCGAGATCCAAGAGGTTCTTGTTCCACAGGCCGCGCAGTTCGACCCAGTTCATTCCAAATTCCCGAGACGCAATCTCCAGGGCCCGGCCAAAGTCCTGGGTGATTTCGTCTGTAATTACGGAAACCCGAAAAGGGGAATTCATATCGTGTATCCGAGCTTTTCTTCCAGATATTTTTTGCTGATGGCGGCGGACTCTTTGGGTGAGCCACCGCCCTCAGGTACGGAATCGAGCTCGACAATTGCCCAGCCTCGAAACCTAACTTTCTTCAAAGCGGCAAACACACCGGGCAGGTCCACCTCACCTCGTCCCAACTCCACGAATCGGTATCCGTCCCGTGAGTGTTCGGATCCGGAAGCCATCTGCACATCCTTAATATGAAGGAAGAGCAGCGCCTTGTGATATTTCTCGATAGCGCTGGCAGGATCGCCTTTCGCCGCAAAGTAATGCGCGATGTCGAGTTCGAGTTTTGCGTATCGTGGATCAACGCTGTCGAACACGCGCTGAACTTCGTCCGGGCTCTGGACGAGCGAATTCATGTGATTGTGGTATCCCAGCGAGATGCCAAAATCAGCCGTTCGTTTTCCGAGTTCCGTCAGCATCCCGGCCAGCCGTTTGTAATCATCACCGCCGATGGCACGCTTGGGGCGTGAGCAAATTACCTGAAGGTACGAACCGCCCATATCGCCAAGAAACTTAGCGTTCGAAGTATGTGTGGCCAGTTCCCTAGATTCGTCATTCTCAATGTTCAAGTCTCCGCTCGAAAGCGCGACTAGGGCCAAATGATGCTGTTCCAAGAGTTCGCGCAAAGAGGATGGCTTCTGACCAAACTCTTTTAAGATATTTGAGCGCAGTTGGATGCCCGGGAATCCCAACGCCGAGATATCATTGATCGCCTCGGAATCATTTCCGCCCCATGTAATTGCCGCATAGCCAAAATGGATTTCTCCGGAACGGCGTCCAATGGGTACTGCGAAATAACTTAGGTCCATGGGCGGATAAAGAGGTTCAAAGCCATTCAGTCCAGGAATTGTGAAAGCTGAGGCGAAAGCAAAAGAACCAATGCCGCCAAGGAATTGGCGCCGCGAGACTGCGTTAGGTATTTTCAAGCTACTCACTCGGGCCTGGAAAGAATCTTCGGCAGTCGGTCATTGCGAGCCGTGAAAGCACGAATGGAGGCTGTTAACATTAGTTTGCCCCATATTACTTCAACGATTGCATCGGTCTGAATTTATGGTGGACCTGGTCGGGATCGAACCGACGACCTCTTCCATGCCATGGAAGCGCGCTCCCAGCTGCGCCACAGGCCCACTTTTGCCATTCCGTGTTGTATGCTAATTCTCGCCCAGCCGCATCGTATAGTCAAACGTACGTGGAGGAAGCCAATTCTCCGGAAAAGCTGAGATAATGCGTGTGCTGTGATGGAATCGAAACTATCAACTATGCATCCAAAACCTCTCCACAAATTTAAGTGCTCGCTTTTATTGGTGCTTGCCGCGGTAACGAGTTTTGCGCAGACCACATCTTCAAACCAAGGTGGCGCCCCGGCGCCGGTATCTTATTCCTCCGTCACTCAGTTGAACGACTTGTTGTCGAACTTGCAGCAAGCTTCGCAGACTACCCAACTTGACTTAGCGAAGTTGCGAATCGAAAAATGGAAAACTGACGGAACAACTAAGCGACAGACGGATGCCGACGTTCAGTCCATACAACGGAATCTTCAAAGCGCTATGCCTGAAATTATCGGGCAGCTTAGGAACTCACCGGAAAGCTTGCCAGAGACTTTTAAACTCTACCGAAATCTTGACGCACTATACGACGTGTTCGCATCGGTGGCTGAGTCTGCGGGAGCGTTTGGTTCCAAGGATGAGTTTCAGTCGTTACAAAATGACTTGAACGCCATGGAAAAGTCGCGTCACGTAGTTGCGGATCGGATGGAAGCACTTTCCACCGCTAAAGAAAACGAATTAGGGCAGCTGCGCGTTGAGTTGCGGAACGCTCAGGCCGTGATAAGTGCGGCCCCTCCAAAAAAGGTCATCGTGGACGATACCGAGCCGGTCAAGAAACCGGCGAAAAAGAAGGTGACGCGAAAGCCCGTGAAGCGCACGCCAAAGCCTGCTCCCGCGGCAACTTCTCCCACGCAATAGCCTTCTCAGGAGGTTCAATTCGTTGGCTATCATGTAGTTACCTCTTTCGCTTACTCATTAACCATCCTTCAGGAACTCTGTCTGTGTCTCCGGGGTCTATATAGCCATGAGGATGTCCATGGCGCTCGAAAATCGCTCCGAAACTTGCGATATTTGGGTGATATGGCGCGGCCAAAAAGATCCTATAATTGGGGTGACGCCATGACCACCCTGGCGGGAGCAACCATTTTGGGGAATCTTGCTAGCGCGATCGGGGTAAGGACCCAGGAATCGGCACTCGTGGCTGAACTTAAGGCTGGCTCCGAAGAAGCCTACGCTTCGCTGATCGGTGAATTCCATCAACCCATCTATAGTCTGGTTCACCGCGTTGTCAACGATCCCGCCGATGCCGCAGATACCACGCAGGAAGTGTTTTTGAAGGTGTTCCGCGGCATGAAACACTTTCACGGCGAGTCCAGCCTGAA
>JBOGLB010000230.1:0-2738 GCA_050745965.1 Terriglobales bacterium
GTGCTGTGGATGTGCAACGACGTCCCAACTTTTCCAGAAAAAGCTCAGCAACGAGGGTCCATCAAGAAATCTATCTCTGCGGCCATTCACAAGTTCTACTATTGGTACGATAGAAAGCAGAATCACGAAATAGATCTAACATTGCTGCTGTCCAATTGGGCCGAGAGTGGTCTCAAAGCAGTTTATGAAGGCCCCACGCGGGTGGTGCGGAGCGGTATGGATCCGGTTCGGTTTGCTCCCGGGGGCGACAGGACAAAGATACGGAGCAGATTTGGGTTCAACGAGAAGGATTTCGTCTTGCTGTGGCTCGGCATTCTAATGCCGCATCGTCGATTGGAAGATGCGATTGAGGCCTGTGGCCTTCTCGGTTTGCGCGGCATTCAGGTAAAACTTCTTTTGGCCGGGTCCCCCTACAGCTTTCCAGGATATTTCGATTCCCTCAGAGCCCTCGTAAACCGTCTTGGAGTCGAATCGCAGGTCATATTCGGCGGCAAGGTTGCCGACGAGGAAATTCGTGATTTTTATTGCGCATGCGACGCATTTCTGTTTCCCAACGATCAACAGACATGGGGATTGGCAGTACTTGAGGCTATGGCTTGCAGTTGTCCGGTATTGGTCTCGCGCGGAGCTGGCGTACATGAAGTGCTGACTGACAATTATGACTCGCTGCTCTTCCCGCCGAAAACTCCAAAAGCCCTGGCCGATAAAATTGAAACGTTGATTACTCAGCCGGAGTTAAGAAAAACAATCGCTGAGAATGGCATGCGACTTGTTAATCAAAAATACAACTGGGATCGTTTTGCTGACCAGATCGAAGCCATTGCCGCCGAGTTTGTGGACAATTCAAAAGACTCGTCAAAATACAGAATTGCCGCAGCAAATGAACGGCTGACCGCTAAGATTAATTAGCATGCAGCGCTTCGTGCCTCGCGCAATACAGATCGCCAATAGTCGAGCAAGTCGGCTATGGTTTTCTGCAAAGGTATTTTCGGAGACCATCCTATTTCGGAGATCTTCCCGGGGTCGCCACAGATATCAACGGTCTCATTGGGACGAATTTTGCTCACATCTACCTCAACTTCCACTTCCGTTCCCGATGCCGCCTCGAACATCTTTATGATCTCGGATAGACGCACTGACGTGCCAGAGCAAACGTTGTAAGTTTCTCCCACCCTGCCTTGATCGAGCAGGAGAGCGTACGCCTCGACGACGTCTCGAACATCGGTGAAGTCGCGTTTAACCCTGGTGTTACCCAGGATAAGCTTTGGTGGGCGTAATCCCAGTTCGATTTCCGCAAACTGCTTTGCCATTGAGGGCAACACGAAGTTTGGCGTCTGTCCCGGCCCGGAATGGTTGAAGGGTCTCGCGGTAACGATTCCGCCGGCAGAGCAATTTTTAAATTCGATTCGCAATAGTTCAGCCATGGCTTTGCTCGTCGAGTAAGGATTATCGGGAGCCAGCGGACTGCTCTCGCTAAGCTTCTCAGTGGATTGCGCATATACCTGGGAAGTGCTGACATTCAGAATGATAGGCGGGGAAGCCAAACGCATGGCAGCTTCGAAGGCGTTGCAGGCTCCCCAAAAATTGACTTCATAGGTCATTCGCGGATTCGCCCATGAAGCGTCCACCGCTGTGACGCCGGCCAGATGATAAACCTGCGCTGGATTGACTTCTTTTACGATTCCCTGAACACGATCGCGGTCCCGCACATCAGCTTCGTAGTACTGTACCCCGGGTTCCTCCTGGGAAACGATGCCAGAAGAAATGATTGCAATGGAATGCCCACGCTGCGTGAGAAGTTGAACCAGATAGTTTCCGACGAAACCCGTTCCACCGGTAATAAGAATCGGCAAGCCCAATGATTTTTCCGGTCAGTCTGGTAACGGGGCAACAGCCGCCATCAACGCGCTCTCACGGAGGCTGCTACAGCGGAAGATCGAGATACCAATTCAAGATCGCTATCTACCATCATACGGATCAGTTGGTCGAAGTTCACGAGAGGTTCCCATCCCAGTTGCTTTTTCGCCTTTCCGAAGTCTCCTAGGAGATGGTGGACTTCTGCCGGCCGAAGCAACTCGGGATCAATTTCAACATACTTCTGATGATCGAGACAGCCATGGGAGAACGCCAGCTCAAGCAGGCGTCTTACGGTATGAGTGGTTCCGGTTGCGATCACGTAGTCCTGCGGCTGATCTTGTTGCATCATCAGCCACATGGCACGGACATAATCTCCTGCAAATCCCCAATCCCTTTCAGAGTCTAGATTCCCCATCTTAAGTGTCTCCTGAAGCCCAAGTTTGATGCGGGCGACGCTGTAAGTGACCTTTCTGGTCACGAATTCAATTCCACGCCTGGGCGATTCGTGATTGAACAGGATTCCGGAGCAGGCGTACATTCCATAGCTTTCTCGCGCATTTACCGTAATCCAATGCCCATATAATTTCGCGACCCCGTAAGGGCTTCGAGGGTAGAAGCGCGTGTTTTCGTCCTGAGGCGACGACTCCACCATGCCGAACATCTCGCTTGAGGATGCCTGATAAAAGCGTATTGCTGGATTCACAACCCGAATCGCCTCAATCATTCTGGTTACGCCTAGCGCGGTAAACTCTCCCGTCAGTACAGGCTGGCTCCAGGATGTTGGAACGAACGACTGGGCTGCAAGGTTGTAAACCTCGTCAGGTTGTGATTTCTGTAACGCGGTGATGAGCGAACTCTGGTCGAGAAGATCCCCGGGAATC
>JBOGLB010000231.1:0-4534 GCA_050745965.1 Terriglobales bacterium
GCTCATAGTCGAGAGGCTGCTCGACCGATATCGAGGCAAGGCTGCCGTCTTCGTGGGATTTGCTGCCATTCTTACCGTCGCCATGCCGCTGGCATGGCTTGTATTGAGCCCGTTTCAGCCCAGCGGCGGCCTGAATGTGGATTCCGTGATCGCGTTCTTAAATCGGGATGGGCACGACCGGTACCGCTATATAACTTTGGGATTCGGCAACGCTCTGCCCAAAATCTCAACCTACACGGACGCCACAAGCGTTGACGGAGAATATAACTCCGCCCGGTTGCTGCCTGAACTCACTCACTACGGTACAGCCCAGTTAACCAGCGCAAAATTTTTCGGCTCGCAAGGAATGGAATCATTGCGCGCCATGCTCAAGCATGCCGATCACTATGGCCTGAAGTTCATATTCATTCACGACCCATACTACGAACCATTGGTAGGATTCGCGGGCTGGCAGCGAGTGGAGAGTTTCGATTCCGGCGCTATCACCGTTTGGGCAAAGGATGATGTTGCCCCCGCAAGAACGATTCCATCGGATGCAATCCCCAGCGCATGGGAGGGCATGATTTGGGGCATTCTGCCCATGGCAACCAGTGTTTTTGCAATCCTTTTCGCATTGTTTCTGCCTGACCGGCATTTGGTACGGCCGGCTGAAATTCCCGTGGGGTACGTAACGACCGCCGAGCCTTCCGAGCTGGTAAGGGGAACGGTTTAATGAATCGCCTTCTGGCTATCGTTATCATCGTGGCCACGCTTATTTTCGTCGGGATCTCATGGCTACAATCCGGCGGCCTGGCCCGCGAGCGGATGCAGTCCGCTCAGACGCCGGATGAAGCTGCCCGCCTGCTGCTGACCGAGGCTCAATCGCACAACTTTGATGCGGCTTACGCTCGTTTGGAAAATCGCGCCGAAGTGGACAAGTCAGCTTTTATCCGTGATTTCTATGGAAGCAACGGCAGCTTGCTTACTTACGCGGCGCTCGAGAGCTTCGATGTCTGGGGATTGCATGCCAATGATCGTGAGGCCACCCTCCGCGCGAAACTTCACTATTCCACAGCAGTCGGGCCACTGGATGATGTTCGCGACCTGAAAGCGGAACACGACGGAAACACATGGAAAATCGTATGGCCGACCACTCATGTTCCGAAGCTTGCGCCCCAGGTCATCCCGGTCAACTATTTGCGGTGGGACATCATCAATCGGGGGGCCGAAGATGAGTGGGGCGTCCAGAATGTTGATTCGCCACAGGTCCGCATTATCTCGATGAATGCGATTCAGCGGGCGGATAGCGTCGTGGTTCTCGGAGAAATCGTCAATGAAGACACGGTTCCTGCATATGTAAATGTGGGCGCCACGCTCCTGGGCCAGAATCAGAAGGAACTCGCCCAGGAAAGCAGTTTCGACAAAATCTCGCACACCCTGCTTCCCAAGCAGGTTTCGCCATACCGGATTGATTTTCCCGCCATGCGACTGGACAAAATAAAAAGTGTGAGAATGGATGCAAAGGCCATGCTGGTTCCCGCCAGCGCCGACCCTGTGATCGAAGTGAATCAGCAGCGGCTGGAAACCGATGCGTTAGGCAAAAAGATTCTTAGCGGCCAACTGCTGAACCAAAGCGGACAGGTCGTGAACATTCCGCATGTAATCGCAGCGTTTTACGATGCCAACGGAAAAGTAATCTGGGTTTCTGATGGATACATTGATCAGGAACTGGTCCCGCAAATTCCCGTCGCATTCGCGGTTGATTTGCCGGATGACGTCGCCGCGAAAGTCCAAAGCTACCATGTGGTAGTCAATCACTACGACCGGCAGAGTTCCTAGCCATGCGCGCCCTTTTTTCAACCCTGTTCGTGGGGATTGTCGCGATTATTCCCGCAATGGCCGCGGAGGTTCATCCCCCGCCGCAGGTAATGGCGGGCGCTTCTTTTTCCATGTCGAGTAGTGGATCGGGACACGGCACTCTTTACCTGGTAGGTCCGGCTCATCTCAGCAAATGGCAGGTGAATCTGGGAGCAGATATTGAAGTGGATGGAGATGAAGTGGAACACGCCGGACGCTACACGGCAATCCTCTGCACCGACCAGTGTTCGGCGGCGGAGTTCTATGTCCATCCGGCTGGTCCGGATCGCTTGAGTTTGTTGGTCCACCCTTCGCGCGTACCGGTTTCAAATCCAAACGCAATCAGCGCAGTCGCCGTCGTATGGGACGTGTACCACAACTTGGAACTCTCTTCACAAACTGTGAAATTCACGGTGAATCCCGACGAGCATACGTCGTTGTCTGAAGCGCGCACCACGAACAATGGAATCGCCTGGATTCGCCTAACCTCGGGACAAAAAAGCGGCGTGACCAAGCTGGAAGCATCCGTGGCAAAAGTTTCCGAGGTCCGCGTCGTGCAACAAGTCGCGTCCGACGCTTGCAATTTGCGGATTCGGGCTTCGGCCGCATCGAAAAACATAATGATTGAAACTGATCCTGTTCGTGACTGTAGTGGGAATTTTGTTCCTGATGGAACGGTTGTGAGTTTCACGATGACCGATTCGGGTGGAAAGAACACAGTGGACGTCCCGATTAAACGAGGCATCGCCAAAGTGGAAATGCCGGCGCATGGGCGCGCCCGGATCACGGCTGCCTCTGGCGTGGTAACCGGGAATGAGCTTGATTTGGCTGGCGGGGGAGAATGAGAAACAAAGTGATAATGCGGCGGTTGGTGGCGGCGCTGGCTGCCGTGATTGTCACTTCCGCACCCGCATCTGTTTACACCGTGCACGCCGACGATTCGCTTCCCCAGGTTTCTCTGAACGCCGAAAATCTCGGTCCGCGCTCGATCGAGGATTTGACCAGCAAAGTGGTAGCTCGCGACTATGCCTTTGCCTGGCAAACCATGGCTGAGGCGCTGGAGCAGAATCGTCCTGATTTGCTGGATGGATATTTCACCGGGATGGCTAAACAGAATCTCGCACAACTTATCGCCGACGAGAAAAAGACAGGTGTTCGCCTACGCTACGAGGACCACGGTCATAAGCTCGACGCTCTGTTTTATTCCCCGGCAGGGGATGCGATGCAATTGCGTGATCACGCTGACCTTGAAATTGACGTGATGGACGGGCAGAAGGTCATACACAGCGAGCAAGTCAACCTAAAATACATAGTTCTCATGACACCTGGCGCGGATCGCTGGCTGGTGCGCGATCTTGAGGTTGCCCCGGAGGCCAAACCCTAAGCTTCCGTTCAAGGATTCCGTTTCCCGCTACGCCCGGAACTGCATCGAAATACACAATAGCGTGAGGTTTGTTCCGAATGAAGGGTGCGTTCACAATCGGTCTGATTCTCGCCGGCCTGATCGTCGTCGGCCAGGGATGTTATCGCAATAAACTCCGCCAAGCCTTGGATCAAAACGTCCACCCAATTGACAACGCTCCAAAACTTTTGGCGGACTATCAGCCTTGGTTCGGGTCTCCAGGTCACATCAATTCGGGATACTCATCGCAGGATCCTGCGGTGCTCAAGAGACAAATCCAAAAAGCAAGGAATCTCGGTATTTATGCGTTTGCGGTGGATTGGTACGGAGACCGCCGCCCCTTTGAGGATCACAGCGCCGCGCTGCTCGAGCAAATCGCCAATGAAAATCACTTTCACGTCGCCTTAATGTACGACGAAACTGAAGAAGATAACGGACAGGCTACGGATGACGCCCTGGAAGCTTTCGATAAAGCCTACAAATCTTACATTGGCCCGAGCGCTCCGAATCGCGATGCCTATTTGCAGTATCAGAATCGTCCGGTGATTTTCATTTTCCCTAAGCGCGGCCACACCGACTGGGATCGAATTCGGCAACAGGTCAATGGTTGGGAGACTCCTCCCTGGCTTATCTACAAAGACAATCCGCCGGCACAATACGCAAAAGATTTCGACGGGCAGTATGCCTGGATCCATCCCGGCCCGAAAGGTTGGATGGCGGACGGCAGTGAGTGGGGGAAGGAATATCTCGAGCACTTCTACACGAAGATGAGGGAAGATCACCCCAATCAAATTACCGTTGGGGGAGTATGGCCGGGCTTCGATGACAGTAAAGCCTCATGGGGATTGAACCGTCACATGGATCGCCGTTGCGGCCAAACCTTGGAAGACACATTAGCGATTGCGCGCCGCTATGAGAATGCAGTTCCCATGCCTTTTCTGATGATCGCTACATGGAACGACTACGAAGAAGGCACCGCCATCGAAAATGGAGTCGCGAACTGCAAGCAGTAAGAACAGCCGGTACAATGCCCAATCAATTTTCATCGGCACAGAAATACATTGACGCTCTGTCCAGGCTCGTGTTCTTTGGTTATTCCAAAGATTTCAGTGTTCCGAACGAAAATCTGGAGCCGGTACTTCCGGATTTTGAATACGCGGCCGGGCTGGATGATGCCGGACGCGCCGAGTTCCTTCGCCTTGCTGACATGCACCACGTCACCGTTCGCGCCCTTCAGATATTGGAAAAGTCTGCAAGCACTTTAAGAAATGAATCATTGCGGGAGTGGTGTCAAAA
>JBOGLB010000232.1:0-2717 GCA_050745965.1 Terriglobales bacterium
ATTCGGGATCGTGCGCTTGAATCCAGGGCCCATCTTTCTCCGCCCAGTACATCGGTCGAATGTAAAGCGATGCGTCCTTGTCGAAACGGCTGATTCCTTCTCGGGTGAGTTCAATCCATCTCTCGACCGAAACGAGTGGCTTCAGGAACAGCTTTTTCGCAGAATCGTTGACGCGCGCGCAATGGAGGTCGAGGTCGGGAGTGACGCCCTCGAAAGCGCGGGCGCCATCGAAAACCACGGAGCAAAGCCACGCGGCATGCGTGCGCGGTCCCATGATCGGGACGTTGCCCTCATGCCATTCCCGCTCGAAAAACGTCCATGTCTTCGACCAGTCGGTTCCGATATTCAATTCGAGAGTTCGCTCCTTGGTACCCGTTCCCACCGAGCCTCCAGTTTGTTGTATCACCTGTGCTACTCGCAGGGGCAAAGCTCCGGTTATCCTGACCGGATAGGATATGGCACACAAGCGGCCAGAAGTGCCACGTCATGTCGTTGGCAATGGAATCTCGGCCTTCACCCCCATAACCCCAATTATATTGGCAGTTTACACGTGGCAAAGGCTCAATGTTTAGCAGGTTCCCGGATAGCTCGTTTCCATGGATTTGAGCAATCCGAAGGCCAATTCAGAAAATCGAGTTGCCGAAATAATGCGCTTTGTGATTCCGGCAGCCGGATGAATTTCTTAATACGCGGTGAAAACCTTCTCCTGATCCTTATCCGTTAGCCCAATTGGCGCTCTACCACGGAAAGTTTGTTGGACAAGAACCCTCCCTCAACCTAAACTATTCTGGCCTATATCACTTACGGAACTTGGCGAGGAGCCGCTTGAGTTTTTATCCGATTGATCCAATCACCGATGCCAGGTGGCAGGATTTCATCGAAAGACATCCTGACTCATCCATATTTCACACGGTGGGTTGGCTCGAGGCCCTGGCTCGCACCTACGCATATCGGCCCGTCGCCTACACGACTTCTCCGGGAGGCAAAGAGATCAGGAGTGGTCAGCCTTTCTGCCATATAGATAGTTGGGTTACTGGTCGGCGGCTGGTGTCGCTGCCATTTTCCGACCACGCTGCGCTGTTGTTGGAGAGTCCCGATGACCTCCAGGAGATGGGATCTTTTTTGCAGGAGAAAGTTGACCGCAAGACTTACAAATATGTTGAAATGCGGCCATTGGCAATGCCCTGTACGGCAGATCCGTTTGGTGGAAGTAAGTTGTTCTATTCTCACCGGCTATCCCTGAAAGGTGATCTCGACAGTCTATTTCGAAGTTTCCACCCCAGTTGCGTGCAACGTAAGGTAAAGCGAGCCGAGCGAGAGAGGTTGGATTACACAGAAGGAAGATCGGAAAAGCTTGTTCAACAATTTTACCGATTGTTGCTGCATAGCCGCCGGCGCTATGGACTTCCTCCCCAACCAATTTCGTGGTTCCGTAATCTGGTGGCTAGCCTTGGGCCGAATTTGAAAATCCGCATCGCATCACGAAACGGCTCCCCGGTTTGCTCGATCATTACGTTAACTCACAAGAAGTCCATGGTCTACAAGTACGGATGCTCAGATCCGAAACAGCACAGATTGGGGGGAATGGCGTTACTTTTCTGGAAAACTATTCAGGATGCAAACAGCAACGGCTTTGACGAGTTGGACATGGGCCGCACTGACTGCGACGAGTCCGGACTGATTGCGTTTAAGGAGCATTGGGGCGCCACTCGCAGCCTGCTGACTTACTGGCGCTATCCTGTAACTCTCCCCGCGACTTCGGGGGACACATGGCAACTCAAGATGGCAAGAAAAGTCTTTGGTGTCGTGCCGGTGCCGACCCTCGCCACTGCAGGCAGGTTTTTGTATCGGCATGTGGGATAGGCGCTATCCCGCCTCGGGATGGTCACGCAGGCGAACGCATCGCCGAGGTACTGCAAACTAATCTACCGCTCGTTCAGCGCAGCCAATAGAAATACTAAAGGGGCATTCCAGTTTATTGCGACCTCATTCAGGGAATATGCCCCCTGATTATCTTGATACATCTGCATCGGAGCACGCTTCGGCAGAGAACGCGCGACCCGGTCGCCCGGATGAGCATTGGGGCCGCCGGACAGCAGCCCTGGCCAGGGCGCAATGGTATTGTCGGCGGCGCTCGGGCGATGATGGGGATGCTGAAAAGGTTTGGTTCCCAACTGGGTAATCCAGGACAAATCCCAGCAATTGCGGCCTAGCAGGTAATGCAGGTTTTCCGCTGCCGTCTGGCGGAAAACGTCATTCTTCTGCAAGTGATCGGCGACCAGCAGAAGTAACGATTGGTTGCACGCCACCCCATTTGATCCCCACACATAATCTGAAAGTGACATCGTGTTTCCATAGCCATTCTCCCGGCTGTTCTCAACCAACCTCTCAGCTGCACGCGCGGTTGAGGAGCAAATCTGTTCCAACAACCGGCGTGACGATCCTTTCCTTCTTGCCATCGCATATGTCCAAAACGAAAAAGCTGAGAGATCATTCCAGCCCGGTATCTTTATTCGAACCCCATCTGCGGTTCGCAAATAATCAATCCCAGCTTCGAACGCCTTCCGATACTCCCCCTCGCCCGTGGTGCGCCAGAGCTCCGCAGCGGCCCACAGCAACTAGTCACGGCAGTCGCGGTCGCCATAATCCCCTGTGCGAATGCCATCAGGATTATGGAAGGTAATATCTGGATTCTTCCTCGCCCATGCGTAGGCCCG
>JBOGLB010000233.1:0-4883 GCA_050745965.1 Terriglobales bacterium
CTGGATAAATTACTCCCTGCTTCCATTGGCTCAAGACTTCCATCCACGAGTTCATGTGAAATTCAAAGTCATGACCCGAAGGATTTCCCCAAAAAGCAAATGGGAGCACAACCGCCAATGACGCAGCCATAATGACGACAAGTGGCCAGCCGAATATAGGTGGTGCCGCCGCGGAATCAGCAACCGGTTCGGCGGATTGATTTTCGGCGATGGCGCGGCTCACGGCTGATCCTCAAGTAAGGCTTTTAGTATCTCGCAAAACCGCGAAACATCGGGCCTAGGCTTCTACTCACAGCCAGAGAGTTATACTGAGCTTGCTCAGATCCGAAACGGAGAAACAATTCTGTGAAGCTTAAGATTACCCATCTGGCAAGTCTCGCCATGCTGTTCTTCGGACTAACATCGTCCTTATGCTTCAGCCAAACAGCTTCTACCCACGATAAAGACTTTGCTCCGCTAGACCAGTGGAAGGCGGCCGTCACCCGCCACGATACTGATGCCTTGAAAGCTCTCTACAGCACTCATCCTCCAGCACGAATCACCGGTCCTACGGGAGAGCTTGATGCCGATGCCGACGTCTCATTCTGGATGGGTCTTAAAGCGCGCGATCTCAAGATTGATATTTCACAAGCTGATTCACCACAGCCGGATTTGCGCCGGCTGGTATTGAAAATAGAAATCCACCCCGCCGGGTCACCCAGCGTACGAGTTTTATATGTCTCCGCCGGCGAAGTCTGGCAACTTCAGGCCGACCAGTGGCGAATGATCGCCATGATGCGGTCGAATGCTGCAAGGCTGGAACAGCCTCTTTCCGTAAGCAACAATATTTATTCCCCCGGAACCGATGCGCGCGCCGAGATCAAGGAGGCGCTGGCTGTGGCTTCCCGGCAGCACAAACGGGTTATTCTGGTGTTTGGAGCAAACTGGTGCTACGACTGCCACGTGCTTGACACAGCATTCCACCGGCAAGACCTGGCCGCGGTTCTGGCCCGCAACTACGAGGTCGTGCACGTGGACGTCGGAAGGGGCGACAAGAACCAGGATTTAATGGAGCAATACGAAGTGCCGATGAAGAAAGGCATCCCAGGATTGGCCGTTCTTGATTCCAACGGAAAGTTGCTCGCCAGCCAGAAAAATGGCGAATTTGAAAATGCCCGGGCTCTCGGCCCGGAAGACTTATTGGCATTCTTGAACAAGTGGAGTCCGCCGGCTCGATGAAAGTAAGGTTTAACTGTTTGAGATGACTCTGGCGGGGAAGGCTGTTAAAGCCCCTAGGCGGTAACCGTTTCCTGCGGGCTTCTCTGTTGCTGGAGTTCACGCAGAAACTGTTCCTGGCTCAATGATTCATTACTCCGCAGAAGATCAAGCAATGGATCGTCGAATGCACTTGATCCTTCATTCCTAAATTTATCGGGCATGGAAAGTGCGCGGGGTGCGATTCTCAACTTCGGCACAGTGCCAGGACAAGAAGTCAACAAATTTAGAAGACTTTGAACTTCTTCCCGTTGCGAGGTCGTTCGCGACGCAAATTCAATTCCCATTCCTACTTCCGGATGCATGACCTGCACCGTTCCCTCGGCACTCACCTCCATCTCGTTTGTGCTAAGACAGAGCTCTACCACTGATCGTTCAGGGAAGGGAGATGGAGTTTCCACATAGCATGCGCACAGGCTGAGATCGGTCAATCTGCATTCTGAATCCCGCCAGGGATCCTCGGAGGGAAGCTCTGGAGCATGGCTGGCGACGAATTCTCTGAATGTAACGCGAAGGCTTTCCGAAATTTCTATGAAGCGCATTCCCGACTGTCCGTTTGGATTTGCCCATGCGACTTCGCCACGCACTTCCATGCTATGAGTGCTGCCGGGCAACGTAAATCGAGCGCGAACTTTCGAGGACGGACAAATCGGTTCCGGCGTTAGGATGTCAACGCCATCCTCGCTGAGGTCTAATAGAATGCCTTCTTTTTCGCTACGGTTTTCGAGTTGAAGCTGCACCGGCACCTGGATGGGAACCCGGAAGCAACGCCGTCGTTCACGTTTAATTAATGCTACCGCCGCCTGAAGAGTCGCTCGAGCCTTGTCCTCTGAAACCGGCTTGTACATCGCGAAGCTTGCGCCCGCGCTGAAGGCCCTTCTCACCGACTGCTGATCTTTCAAAATCGCGATGATCAAGGGAGGAAACGGCGAGCCTTGGATGCTTTGGATAATCGAGACCGTCTGATCCGGATCGTCAAAATCAATGACCAATGCGTCGAGTTTGTATTCCGGCAGGCAAAATATCTCCGTGGAATGGACGGCCTGGGCGGTTACCCCGAATTCGGAAAGAACCGAACTCAGAATGGCAATTGCGCCGTCGTCTGCGGAAACGAGGAGAGCTCGAAGCACCATAAATTAAAACCACCGGCTACCTTCTGGCTACGGCCATCGCGGGGCAACTCCGCGAGGTTTGGCAGGGGCGCCCAGATTTGATCCGGTCCCGGCTCCAGCCGATGCGGCCATGCTGTTAGGTTCATCTACTTCGGAAAGGACGCTGCTGTCATCCTCATCGCTTTCAGCCAGAAGCGGTGCGATTTCCCGCAGTTTCTCCGCAGCTTGCTGTAACATCTCGATTTGTTTTCCAAGTTGTGCGTACTTGGCTTGCTTGTTGCGCAAGACCTCGTGAATATCCTTCATGATGCCCCCCACGTGAATGTAAAGAGATGGATGTAACGGGTCAACGGGAATGGGTGATCACGAGATTACCGGAGTAACGCTTGAATGGACAGGCTCCGACTTTCCGCGCGTGCTGTGAGAACTAAAAGGGAACCCCCGCTATTAACGGGGGCCTGAGTTAGAGTAGTTTACCAGCTGTTGGATCAACTGCAATCAACGGACAATAATTATGAGACTCGTGTCCTCCGGCGAATCAGGCCGGCTATGCCCACCAACCCGGTTCCCAGCAAGCCAAGAGTGCCGGGTTCAGGTACCACGCTGGCGCTATTGCTGGGGTCCGCGACTCCGCTTCCGACCACGGAGATACTGCCACCTTTTCCTGGTGTGCCGAGCAGGTTATTGACTCCACCTTGGCCCAATAGGCCGTTAATGCTGATTGCGCCATTCGCCTGGTGAATGATGGTGCCACCAGTCACACTCGATGTGAAAAGCACTGAATTCGAACTGTCATCAACGGTCAATGTGCCCGTGAAAGAGAACTGCACGCCGCCCAGGGCGGTCAAGGTTCCCGTGCTCAACGTTACCGTCCCCGCCGTTGCGGTCGTCACTCCGTTATCCGTAAATTGGGTTAGAGGAACGTTTAATGTGTAGCTGTTGCCCCCGGATATAGATCCCGAGGTAGTGACATTTCCACCGCCACCAAGCGTACCGCTGTCGGTAAAAGAAATGCTGTCGGCAAATGCCGCCATAGGCACTGCCAACGCCAATATAGCCAATAAAACTACTCGTCTCATAAATCCCCCTGTGTTTGGAAACCCATAGGTGGCCTCATTCCTTCAAGGCCTTCCCCACGTCGTAGAGCACAACTCGGATTGGCTTGTGCACTCCGGCAGCCAAACACGATCAGCCTGCCGCACCATCAAAGGAAACGAGTTAGCTCACGCTTTGCGAAAATCACAAACGACCGTTATGCAAGGGAGTGCGCACTATCAATAAGGTTTTGCGGTCACGCCAAAGGCATAGGCCGCGCTTCGGCCTGAATATTGAGGACGAAATGCAGCTTTCCGAACCGGAGGACCCCAAGCCCGGATAGCCGCTTCGTGCCACTCCCTGGCACGATCGTGGCGTTTACATCGCCAACCCTGCAACGTACCTTGTCCATGAGCAGTTCTGGGGGAGGGCTGTTCGGGCGTCCCGCGACTCATTAGAGTCTGGGGCGCTTCTTAATTTTTGGGGACTATTTAGCGCGTTACTTGGGATTGCTGGCAGTCAACACATTTTCGATCGGCTTCGGGTATGATAAAAGCCGAGAGTACGTTTCAGATTCGGACGCAGCAATCGGCAATGTTCACACCGCACCCAAACTTTGGCGATGAAGTCAATCGCAACATCCTGCAATCTGAGATCGAAGGCGGGGTGTTCTTAAAAGATCTGCCGCCTGCTACAGTGCTCCAGATTGATACTCATCATCACAGCTACACTCTGGTGTTTTTGGGGGAAAGCAACGCATTGATTTCCGGACATCCCCGCTATTGTCCCGACCCTGTTCCTGTAGCCATTGCGGGATCCACATGGGGTGGTTCAATGCTCAAGCTGCGATTCGTGGGACGAGGCATGCACCTCGAGTTTCACCATCCCGAATATCGGACGCCAATTATTACTTCTGCAATCCAGGAAATCAGAGAGTGCTTCGATACTCTTCCAACTCAAGCCCTCGCAGTTTGACCGGCACCTAGGTACCTCTACTGTATGAACCGTATTGCCTGCGCTTTTTTGTTTGGATAATGTGAATTACACAGTTCAAGCAGTCACAAACGCCCTAACTCCAGCGGGGCGTTTTCCTTTTGGTGTCTTAATCACTCAGACTTGGCCATTCAATAATCATGCAGCCGCTCGCGAAGCAGTCACGCATCGGCCGTCGGCTCGGTTCGAATAAGAATGAGAAGAACTTGACGAGTTAATTTCAGGCTGCCGCGGACGTAGCGTGCATAACTTTTACCGGCTGCTTGCGACGGGACTCGTCTACAACCCTCAAGCCCACTTTTATCTCGGAAACCATTGATCTTGTGCGCATGACGGCGTCCACGCTTTCCCGGAATTTCGCCCGGGTGAGGTTCCGCATGGCAGCGACTAAAGCCGACTCTTTCACCCCTCCAAACAGCTTCTCCGCACGTTCCGTAAGGGTCAGCCAGTCATGCCAGTCGCCAACAATGTCCTGCATTTTCTTCAGGC
>JBOGLB010000234.1:0-5650 GCA_050745965.1 Terriglobales bacterium
ATCATCTCGCGTATCAAAGTCATGAGCGAGCTCGATATTTCCGAACGCCGCGTGCCGCAGGACGGCCGCTTCCGCGTGAAATATGGCCAGCCCGAGAGGCCCATTGATTTCCGCGTTTCCATCATGCCGTCCATTCACGGCGAAGATGCCGTTCTCCGTGTACTCGATAAAGAATCGATGAGCGAAAAGTTCCACAAGCTTGTCTTGGACGTAGTGGGCTTCGACGAGCAGGACTTGAAGAAGTTCAGGCGTTATATCAGTGAGCCTTACGGCATGGTGCTGGTAACAGGCCCCACCGGAAGCGGAAAAACTACCACGCTCTACGCCGCTGTCAACGAGATCAAGACCGATGAAGACAAGATCATCACCATCGAAGATCCCGTGGAGTATCAGATTCGCGGAATCACGCAGATCCCAGTCAACGAAAAAAAGGGATTAACCTTTGCCCGCGGATTGCGCTCTATCCTGCGGCATGACCCCGATAAAATCATGATAGGAGAAATCCGCGATACTGAAACGGCACAGATCGCAATCCAATCCGCGCTTACCGGCCACCTGGTTTTCACCACGGTTCACGCCAATAATGTCGTGGACGTAATCGGACGCTTTCTGAACATGGGCGTGGAGCCTTATAATTTTGTTTCGGCATTGAACTGTATTTTGGCGCAGCGATTGGTGCGTCTGATATGCGAGTCCTGTCGTACCGTCGTGCAATACGCGCCGGAGTTGCTTGAGGCAAGCGGGCTTGATCCCGAGCAATGGTCGAAAGTGTCGTTTTATGAAGGACAGGGTTGCATTGAGTGTGCGGGCACCGGATTTCGAGGCCGTTCCGCCATCCATGAACTTCTTGATTTGAGTGATCGCATCCGGGAAATGATTCTCCTGAAGAAACCGACGTCTGAGATCCGCCGGGCTGCCCGCGAAGAAGGCATGCGGTTCTTGCGGGAATCTGCGCTGGACAAAGTTCGTTTGGGAATGACCACTCTGAAAGAGATCAATAAAGTTACCTTTATCGAAAGCATGCGGTAGGACCAGTTTCAGGTTTCCTGGTTCGAGCCTCAAGGAACCAGAGGCTCGAAACTCCTGCTAACACCATGGCCAAGCCACACAATTCAACAAAGCCGAAAGTGGCGTGCGAGATTGCCGCTGATCGCATTATTGCCGGACGGATCGCGGAGACGGGCGGAATGCTGGATACCTGTGTCTCCCACGAACTTTCGCCGGGTAGCGTGGTGCCCGATTTGGTTGAGCCGAATTTGCGGGAGCGCAGTTCGGTTTTTCAGGCCATTCGCAATACGCTGGGTAGCCTGAGTGGCCGTTCTCGCGATGTAATAGCAGTGCTCCCCGATGCTGCTGTGCGCGTGGTATTGCTGGACTTTGAAACCTTACCGGCCAATCGCCTGGAAGCGGAAGCTGTCGTACGTTTCCGGCTCAAGAAATCGTTGCCTTTTGATGTTGAAAAAGCAAAAGTCTCCTACCAATCCCAAACTTCGACAACAGGTTTAAGGGTGATCGCCGCAGTGGCTCTGTCCAGCGTTGTTGACGATTATGAATCCGCGTTCCGGGAGGCCGGTTACGCTCCGGGGATCGTGATGCCGTCCATGTTGGCGGCGTTAGGTGTGGCGCAATCCACCGGTCCGACCCTCATCGTAAAAGTGGACGCCCGCACCACCAGCATAGCCATCATGGACAAGCAGCAATTATTGCTATTCCGGACTTTGGAAAATGCTCGTGGCGTCACCATTACCGGCGAGCAACTGGCCGAAGAGGTGTATCCGTCTGTAGTCTTCTTCCAGGATACCTATCACATGAACATTGATCGAATCTTTGTAGCTGGCGTTTCGGATTTAGGCAGTGCCGCTCCTGCCCTGCGCGCGCAAACCGGGGCGGAAGTGGAAGAGTTGGTGGCATCTTCGCAACTGGGCGGAAACATGGTTTCAGTCCCCAAATGGAGAACCGCGGGAGTTTTGGGAGCTTTGCTTTCTTAGATCATGCGTGTAGATATCAATCTCGCAACACATCCTTACGAGGATTTGCAGGTCTTCTGGGTCCGTTGGGGCAGCGTGTTGGCGGCCCTCGGGGCTCTTTTATTGGTACTGCTGTTCTTGATCACCCACGGATGGGAGCAATCCCGCTCTACGCAAGAACGTATCACTTATGGCGAGCAGCGCGTCGCCAAGCTGGATGCTGAGAAATCATCCGCTGAGGCCGTTTTGAATCGCCCGGAAAATCGCGTAAGCAGGGACCGCTCGCAGTTTCTGAACGACCTTTTCGAGCGCAAAGCATTTTCCTGGACACAGGTTTTTGAAGATCTCGAACGAATCATGCCGCCGCGGGTTCACGTGGTTTCCATCCGCCCTGACATGTCCCCCGATAATCAGTTACAAATCAAGCTAATCGTTGCTGGCGACTCGCCGGGACGTGTCCTGGAACTGGTGCGCAAGATGGAAAGCTCCCAGCACTTTCGGCTGACGGAAATTCACGTGCAAACTTCCATGACAGACAAGAAGGCGTCCGGGGATACAGTTAGTTTCGATATCAGCGCCTTATATGTTCCGCAATTTCTGTCCCAAACCCCTCCGCCGGCCCAGACCCCGACTCCCGGAGGGCCTCGATAATGCCCGAACTCGCGGAAACTCGGCGAAAGCTCAAGATCGCTGTAATAGTTCTGGTGGTCTTGGACGTGCTTGCTGCGGGGGCCTTGTTTTCACCGTTGGTTGGGTCGGCTCATTCTCGGGATGAAAAACTCTCGCGCCTGGGAACAGATATCCAGGTTAAAAGCCGGCTGGTAGAGCCGTTGCGAGGACTTGATAAGAAGATTCCAACCGCGCGCGAGCAGATTAATGATTTCTATCAGACGCGGCTCACGTCGGAGGATTCAGAGATTTCGGGAGAACTCGGTAAGCTGGCAAGCGAAAGCGGCGTAAAGATCGCAGGAGTGAAATATGCTCAGGATCAGGGCGACCGGGTAGGAGACCTTGAGCAGCGGGCGGAGTCAGTGGGATTGCATCGCGTGCTGGTAGAAGCGGACCTTTCAGGCAATTATTTGCAGCTCATGCGTTTTATCAACTCTCTGGAAAGGAACAAACTATTCTTCATAGTTGACAGCGTCGAGTTAGGGGGCGAGGAAAGTGGCACAGTCAAGCTGGCAATGCGGCTTGAAACCTATCGCAAGACGGACATTACATAGCGCCTCTCCCATTGCAGTTCACGAATTGTAAGCGGATGACGAACATCGAATTACAAGTTACAAATAGAATCATAAATAGAATTACGAATGAAGACCGGTAGCGAAAATCGAAATAAGCTGATCATCGCCGTGGTGCTGATGGTCATCGCGGTCGCGCTGTTGGCGAACTGGCTTTTCTCCGGCGGGACATCGTCTGCGTCGGCGATTCCTCCGGCTGCCCACGTTCCGGCCGTCAATGCTCCTGCAACTCGCGCCGATCACGAAAAGAAAGCGCTCAAGAGCGAGCGAACCCTTGATCCCACCTTACGCTTGGATTTGCTGAAGGTTAGCGAAGATACAAAGTATGAAGGTAAAGGCCGCGATATTTTTCGCGCCGAAGCTGAGGTCATACCAAAAGCAAAATTCCCGGCCATAGTCGCACATACCGTGCCGCCGCCGAATCCGGGGCCGCAGTTGCCGCCTCCTCCGCCGCCGATCAATCTGAAATTTTACGGATTTGCCAGCCGTCCCGGCGAGCCAAAAAAGATTTTTCTCTCACAGGGCGACGATGTTTTCATTGCCGGCGAGGGTGACATTGTTGACCGGCGGTACAAGGTCTTACAGATTTCTCCCACCTCGGTAGAAATCGAAGATGTGCTTACCAATAATCGTCAAAGTATTCCGCTCACCCAAGGATAGGGCAGAGACGGAGAGATCATAGAGAGATAGAGATAAAGATGAGAAGTTCGTCAAATTTGCTTCACAACCGAGCCTCACGTCAAAGTCGCGAGAGTGGATACATTTTGCTCGTGCTGATTTTGATGGTAGCTCTATTGACGATCGCGGCGGCGGCGATTGCGCCCAGTATTGCGTTCCAGGTGAAGCGGGACCGGGAAGAAGAAATGATTCACCGCGGCGCGCAGTATGCGCGCGCCGTTCAGCATTACTACAAGAAGTTTAACCGCTATCCCAGCAAGATCGAGGATCTTGAGAGTACAAATAACCTTCGATTTCTGCGAAAAAGATATAAAGATCCGATTACCGGCAAGGATTTTAAGCTGGTTTATCTAAGCGAGGTACAAATAGCTTTGGCGTCCGGTGGCGCTGGTGTCGGCGGTCTAACTCCTTCAGCTAGCAGCGGACCAGCCGGCGGCAATCAGGGCCAATCCGCCAATACGTTCGGCGCTCCTTCCAGTCCTGGGGGTGGCCCGAACCAATCAGCGCCGGGAAGCACGACCTCCGGCGCGAGCAAACAGGGTGGTGGAGAACCCGGAGACACCTCAAGTTCCGACAAGCTATCAGGACAGACCTTTGGCGGTGGACCGATCGCAGGCGTGAAAAGCACCAGCAAAGCGCAAAGCATTCGCGAATACAACAAGAAGAATCATTACAATGAGTGGCTCTTTATCTACAATCCACAGGCTGATCGTGGAGGTTTGATCAACGCCCCATACCAGCCGACATTGGCTGGGGCCCTGCCCATGGGACAGCCGGGCGCTGGAGGGACACAAGGGATGATGCCGTCAGGATTTGGAAATCAGGGGACAGGCAACCAGGCGTCGCCGTTCGGAGGTGGTATGCAACAAGCTCCTCAAACTGTCCAGCCCCAGCAGCAACCTCAGCGACAATAATCAGTCGCCCACGCGGTTCATCCAATAAAAAACCCGCCAAAGCTGGCGGGTCTTATTTCGCGCAAACTCCGATTTAAACGCTGAATGAAGATCCGCAACCGCATGTGCTCTTCACGTTCGGATTTTCGAACTTAAATCCTGCGCCTTCGAGCGTTTCGACGTAATCCACCACACAGCCGTTGAGATACATGACCGACGTAGCATCCACATATACCTTCAGGTTTTCCATATCAAAAACCTTGTCCATCATGCCCGGTGTGTTTTCAAAAGACATGGAATACGAAAAACCAGAGCAGCCGCCGCCAACCACGCCAACCCGCAAACCACTCGGCACCGGATTCTGCTGCGCCATAATTTCTTTTACTTTGGCCACGGCATTGGGGGTCAGAGAAATCGGTGGCGCCTTCTTCACATCGGGTGTTACTTCAGGGACGGTGGTGGTAGCCATTATTTTCTCCTTGAGGAACCTTTAATTGTAGCAAAAGACCCACGCAAACACATGAAAAACTGGCAAGTCTCGCTAAATCATTCCATTTCATTAGATGCAGATCTAAGGGCTTGGTCGCAAACGCAGCTACGCTAACCCCGCTCGGGATCCGCCGAACCCGCCGAGGAGGGCGGCGCCAATTTCTTTCTCTCCACCAACTTTCGTATTCGCCGAACCTCCAGGAAAGTTAGCGCTGTCATTGTAGCGATCACGCTTCCAAACATAATCACCACGATATCCATTTTTGCCGGCTCCCAGCCTGCTTCCCCTCTTGAATCTGTCTCTAAATCTATCTCTCATGGCATCTTAATACGGAAATCGTCGCAAAGCGCAACCATGAGGGTTTACGTTATGGTTCAGGTG
>JBOGLB010000235.1:0-6197 GCA_050745965.1 Terriglobales bacterium
GTCCTGAATCATCGTCACCGCCTCGCGCGCATGGTATTCAAAATCTCGCAGCAGGCTTTCCAACTTTTTTTCCATTTCTTTGATCTTTGCTTGTTGCTGCTTTTTCCCTTCGGAAGCCAGCTGGTCCTTCTCCCGCTCAAGCTCCTCTTCGCGGATTCGCAATTGATTTCGTTCTTCAGTCACCTCACGCAGGTCAGAATGCAAGCGGTCCAGGAATTGACCCACATCCCGCGCCTGGGTCCCCAATCGTGAAAACGCCGAGTCAATGATTGAAGGATTCAGTCCGAGCCGCCGCGCAATATTGATTCCCGCCGAGGCTCCCGGCACTCCTATTTTCAACTCATAAGTTGGCTGTAGGGTAGCCTCGTTGAATCCGACTGAAGCGTTCACCACGCCGCCGGTATTCGCGCCGTAAACCTTGAGAGATGTGTGATGAGTAGAAATCACGGTGACGCATCCAATTTTGCGAAGGTGTTCGCTGATCGCGACGGCCAGCGCGGCGCCTTCCTCGGGATCGGTTGCCGATCCGAGTTCGTCGAGTAATACCAGCGACCGCATTGTGGCGGTTCGGGAAATGAAATCAATATTCGTGACGTGCGCGGAGAAGGTCGAAAGGTTCTGCTCGATGGATTGATAATCGCCGATATCCGCCAGCACCGCATCGAAGATTGGCAACTCGGCACGGTCCGCAGGAATGGGGATCCCGGATTGAGCCATCAAAGCGAGCAGTCCCAGAGTCTTCAACGCTACGGTCTTTCCTCCGGTGTTGGGCCCAGTGATGACGAGTTCCCTGGCTCCGCCTTCCAGTTCGATCGTAATGGGGACTATGCTGCCAGATTTCGATTTCAGATTGCGCTCAAGCAGGGGATGTCGGGCATTGCGCAGAATAAGACCATCTAGCGAGGGACGTCCTTTGCTGTAGGCGTCTTCGACCGGCTTCTCTCTGACCAGTTGCACTGGAACGCAATCATAATCTTCGGCGAACCTCGCTTTGGCGAACTGCAATTCGATTTCGCTGAGGACTTCTACCGCAGCGATGATTGAATCCGCATGCTCGCCGATACGTTGCGTCATTTCCAACAGAATGCGATGAATCTCGGCTTGTTCTTCGTCCAATAATCGGACCAGTTCATTATTTTGCTCGATAGTTTCAAGGGGTTCGACAAAGACAGTTTGCCCGCTCGAACTTGCACCATGCACTACGCCCTGCACACGCCGCTTCTGCTCTACTTTTACCGGAATCACAAACCGCTCTCCGCGAATTGTGACCAGTTCATCCTGGACCGTTCCGCCCTGGGCGAGGCGGCGTAGGTAACCGCGAAGCGACTCTTGAATCTGGCGGCGCTGTTTTTCGATTTCGCGGCGAATTCGCGCCAGTTCTGGCGACGCCTTATCTTCGAGCGTGCCATCCGGCTGAATCTTTCCGCGAAAACCTCGCAGGAAGTCGGTGAAGTCAACGATTCCGGCCGACAGATGTCCCACGGCAGACCACTGACTCTTCATTGCGGACGGCGGATTCAGCACAATCTTACGCCATTCCGCGGCCCGATCCACGACCACAACAACGTCTCGGATTTCGGTGGTCTCCAGAGCGGCACCTGCTATCTTCGCTTTCTCGAGAAGCAGGATTACTTCGAGCAGTCCTGCAAAATCGAATCTTCCCCCCACGCGGCGGAACTCGCCAATCTCACTTGTCAGAGTTAGCTGATTTTCAATCCACTCGCGGTCCGATGAGGGTGACAAATCAGCAATCTTTCTTTGGCCGAAGGGAGACTGCGTGTATCCGCGCAATAACTGTCGAAGAGACTCGAATTCCAGCACTCTTAAGCTTGCGTGATTAAGTGGTTGCGGCATCCTGATTCATGGTACAAGAATCGCCGGCGCGGGCACCCCGCGGGTCGGGGAGCACGTGTTAACGTAGGAATATTGGAGTTCAAATGAGACGCGTTGGATTTGTTTTCCTGATAGTCACGGCCATTTATAGTCTCGGACAACAAATGCCGTCGCCCGTCGCACCGAACACGCCGACGGCGAATCCGCACAAACATTTCGATCGCGTGCTGATTGTGGTCCTGGAAAATCAGGCTTACGTCTCCGCCATCAAGGATAAATATCTAAAAGAATTGGCCGATGAAGGAGTCGAGTTCACCAATTTTCATGCTCTTGGGCATCCCTCCTATCCCAATTATCTGGGATTGATCGCTGGAAGCACATTCGGGCTGCACGGAATTTTTGGAGACGACCAAAAGGATTTGCCCGATGACAATCAGCATAGAACAATCGGAGATTTGCTGGATTGGAAGAATTATGCGGAAGACTATCCGGGAAAGCCGGGCAAGGTTTACCTATATGATGCGGGGAAGTACGCGCGAAAACATGTGCCTTTTTTGAGTTTTCGCAAAGTGCAACAGCACGAATCTCAGAACGTCGTCTCGGTTGATACGAAAGACCCTCACAATGCCTTCGTAACTGACGTAGAGAATTCCCGCTTGGACCCGAAGGACTCCAAGTACAAGGCGCTACCGACGTATATGTTCTATTCGCCAAACATGGACGACGACGGGCACGACACAAATCTGGGTACTGCCTCCACATGGCTCAAAAATTTCCTCGAAAACTGGTTTCCCACCGATTCGCGAGCCGGCACTCTTCTGATTGTGACCTTCGATGAGAGTGAAGCGCCAGAACGGAAAAGCAATCACATTTACACCGTGTTTTTGGGGGACATGGTTAAAAAGGGCGAGAAGGTGGACACGCGCTACAACCACTACGACATCCTGCGAACCATCGAAGATAATTTCGGAGTTCACTCCTTGAGCGCAGGCGACGCAAAAGCAAAAGTAATTACCGGTATTTGGAACTGATCGAGTCGGTAACCAACCCTCACAAACTAAAGACAATCTGCTTGACGAAAGACAGTCCGGACAATAGCGTATTAGAAGCCAGCAAACGTTTACCCATATATGGATAGCTGCAGGGAGGAAAAATGAAAATCGTCATCTTTAATGCCTTCTTCTTTAATGCCTTCTTCGTCTTTCTCGCCTTGATCTGTACGCTGCCGCTCAATGCCAGGTCTGCCGACACCTCCCGTCCTCATGCATTTAAGCTGGAGGGCGATGTTGAGTTCACTCACGATCCCTCGATCATTAAAGATAGAGATACGTGGTATGTCTTTTCGACTGCGAACGGGCCCGACCGGAATGGAGAACTTCCGATTCGATGTTCCAAAGATTTGAAAGAGTGGAAACACTGTGGGTACGTGTTTGACAGCATTCCTGACTGGATAAAGAAGGAAAGCCCAAACACACGAGAGTTGTGGGCGCCTGACATTTCTTACTTCGACGGCAGGTTCCATCTCTACTACGCATTCTCTGTGTTCGGGAAAAATACTTCGGGGATTGCGCTGCTTACGAATAAAACCCTCAATCCGGCGAGTCCTGATTTCCATTGGGAAGATCAGGGCTTGGTATTGGAATCTCACGCGGAAGATGATTTCAACGCAATTGACCCCAATCTCAGTATTGATGCTGAGGGGCATACATGGCTGGCGTTCGGCAGCTTTTGGAGCGGAATCAAGATGCGCCGAATAGATCGCAAGACCGGTAAGCTCTCAACCGAAGACACGAAACTGTATTCATTGGCAAGCCGAAAGCGCCCGGGCAATCCGCCGCCGAATCCTCCAGGGCTGCCGGGGAACTGGCAGGCGATTGAAGCTCCTTTCCTTATCCATCACGATGGTTATTACTATCTGTTTGTTTCTTTCGACCTGTGCTGCCGTGGCACAAAGAGTACCTATAAGACAATGGTAGGCCGTTCTCGAAACATAACCGGTCCATATGTGGATGAGAATGGCGTGCCTATGTTGCAGGGCGGAGGAACGGCGCTGCTGGTGGGAAATGACCGGTGGGTCGGACCTGGCGGAGAATCCGTCCTGCAATCAAAACATGGCGACATCATTGTGTTTCATGCCTACGACGGTAAGACCGGCCGCGCTTTTCTCCAGATTTCGTCCATTGCATGTAACAAAGGGTGGCCGCACGCGGCGTTGGAAGGGACTCGAAGTCAGAAAATAAGTAGCCGTCGCCTTCATTTCAGCTCTGCGTGTCCGGGAGCGGTTTCTTCACCCGGACTTAACAGCTTCATCACGTGTTGCTGTTTCTGAACTTCATCGCGGTCAAGTTGGCTTGCGATCTGAACCTGTTTCAGTGAATCGTCTTTTCTTCCAAGACGGCCGAAAGCCATGCCGAGATAGTAGTGCGCTTCGCGCAGCGAAGGATCAAACACAACCGCCTGTTGCAGCAGATCGCGGGCGGTCTGGTATTGTTTTCGCTCAAAAGCCACGCGGCCAAGCCCGGTCAGCGCGCCCGCATGTTTGGGGTCGCGCGCTAAAACCGCGCGAAAGTGCTTCGACGCATCGTCAAAGTCATTTTCGTCCAGATCCAGCAAGCCAAGATTGTAGTAAGACTCGGTTTGCACCGGTTGAAGCTGAATTGACTTTTCAAATTGGACGCGGCTTCGCGGCAATTGTTGTAACGCGCGAAGTACGAAGCCGAGTGCGTAGTATCCGCTCGCGTCTTCCGGACGCAGTTGAACGTAATGCTCAAATGACTCTTTCGCGTCCTGAAATCTTGTCAATCCAATCTGCGCCCGCCCGAGTCCGTAGATTGCCTTACTGTCGTTGGATTGTATTTTTAATGCTTCCCGGAAAGCCTGAATCGCGTCGCGAAAGAGTGCCATCTTCAGCGCGACCATTCCAAACTTAAACAAAACGTCGTGGTTTTCCGGACTCAACTGGCGGACCTTGATGAGTAGAGACAAAGCCTTCTCGGAATCTTGTTGTTGAACTGCGGCGGTAGCCTGCGTGTCATAGAGATTTATCAGCGAGTTGCGAGCGTCGGTGCGAGCCGGGTCGAGCTTTAATGTCTCGCGAAATTCGGGTTCAGCTTCATCCGCGCGATTCATCTGCGAATACAGCAAACCGAGATCCATGTGCGCGCTGGCGAACTCTGGTTTCTGCTTGATTGCCTGTTTGAACAGTTGTTCCGCCTCTGATTCGCGATGTTGCTGGGCGCGAACAATACCAAGCAGATTCAATGCCCGATATTCAGAGGGATCCGCTCGAAGCACAGCTTGCAGTTCATTTTCTGCGATGTCGAGCTTGCCAGCGGCGATAGCCTCAGCAGCATCCTTAATCAGAGAGAAATTTGAGGACGATGCCGCCTGGGCTAATAACTGGGCACAGAACAAACACAGCCCGACGGAAAGAAATACGCCGCTCTTATTTGCAAGAACCACGTTTTTTCGAATCACACGTCGAAATCTGCCGAAACGGTATTTGAAAAAAGCTTTTCCTGCGTCCGCCCGGCTACTTCGATTCAATCGCCGGCGCCGTCCCCATGCCCCCACCGCGTAATTCCTCCGCGCGAGTCAGTGTCTCGGTAAGTTTAAACTGTTGCGCGGCTAGGTCAGTCTTGCCAAGGCGCTGATAAATTCGCCCAAGTAAATAGTGCGTGGGAGCATCGTTTGGATTGAGGCGCACTGCTTCTTGCGTCTCGGTTTGCGCGTCCGCCAAGCGATTCAGATCGAAATAAGCTTTGCCCAACTGATAACGAACCTTGCTCGAGTTGGGATTGATGTCTCTGGCCTGCGAGAGCACCGGAATCGCTTTAACTGCCCGGTTTAACTTTATTAAGAGAGTTCCGAGATCTAGATATGGATGTTCCGTATGCTCGTTGGGACTTTTGTCGAATTCAATCGCTTTGTCATATGCCAAAATCGCTGGATCCATTTCATTTTTGGCTTCCAAACTCAGCCCTAAATTCTCTTCCGCTTTCACACTGCGCGGATCGTGTTTCAACACATCTTGAAATGCCGCAATGGCCTCGTCGAAGCGATTTTGCTCGTAGCGCACGCGTCCGAGGTGGTATCGGGCCTCCAAATTATTCGGATCAAGCTTAAGCGCGATTTCAAGATAGTGGCCTGCATCCGCATAATCATTTAACAACACATAATCGAGCGCGACGATTTTCAGATCATCCGCGGTCGGAGGCTTAATCTTTCCCGCCTCAGTGAATAGTTGCAGGGATTCTTTCGGCTTATCTTCTCGAAAACGAGTATATGCGATCAGGTAGGCTCCATCTTCAGAGTGAGGATGCTCCTTCATGTATGACTGCAAAGCCATATCCGCAGCGCTGAAC
>JBOGLB010000236.1:0-2512 GCA_050745965.1 Terriglobales bacterium
TTGAATGTCTCCGAAGCGGTCGAAGACGCAGAACATCTCGCCGTATTTAAGAACTCCTGCCCGGTCGTCGGCAGGCGACGACTTGGCGGCTATGTAGTACTGGTGGGAGTTAGTTTCGTCCAACTGGACACTCCGTCAAGGATGTTGAGGGAAGCGGGTTCGACTTGAATCAGACGCTGATAAATGCTGAGATAATCCTGCGTCATGCGCGCGGATGTGAAATTCTGCTCAAAATATTGGCGGCACCCTCGTCTGTCAATTTCGGAAATTTTCCCGATTGCATGAACCGCGCCATCCTCGTCAGGAACGACAAATCCGCTGATCCCGACCTTGATAACCTCGCAAACTGAACCGCCAGGATAAGCAATGATAGGAGTGCCGCATGCCATTGCTTCAATCATCACCAGACCGAAAGGCTCGGGCCACTGGATGGGAAACAGCAACGCAATAGCATTCCCCAGGAAGTCGGACTTTTCATAATAGCCGATCTCGCCGACGAACTCTATCAGCGGGTGGTCAAGCAGCGGCTTGATACGAGATTCAAAATACTCGGTGTCAACGCGGTCCACTTTCGCGGCAATCTTCAGAGGGATACCCACACGCTTGGCAATTTCAATCGCGCAGTCCAGACCTTTCTCCGGCGACGTGCGTCCGAGGAATGCGAGGTACTGCCCTGGGCCGGCATGGAACTTGAACTCATCCGCAGGAAGTCCATGATGTACCGTTCCCTGCCAATTCAGCCAGGGTAGAGGCTTGCGTTGCGCATCGGAAATGGAGACAACCGGCATCTCGGGAAAAGTTCGATACAGGGGGACCAGATCGGGAAGATCCAGGCGCCCGTGTAACGTGGTCAGTCCGACGAGTTGTTCTCGCCTGCTAACCGGAAAGTGCAGGTAATCAATGTGAAAATGGACAAGATCAAAAGCGTTCCGCTCCTGGAACACTTGTTCAACCATGATTACATGGTGCGCCAGCTGATCTATGCATATGGGGTTTAGCCGCAACGCTTCCGTACATACTGGAACCAGGTTCGCACTGGTCAGAGAATCGCCGCTCGCGAAAAGCGTAACTTCGTGACCAAGGCGGACCAGTTCCTCTGTGAGCCACGACACCACACGCTCCGTTCCCCCATAAAGCTTGGGTGGAACGCTTTCGTAAAGGGGAGCGACTTGGGCGATTTTCATAGGCAATCACTTATCACTCGCAGCTAGAGGTTAACGAGCGAAAGTTGCATGATCCGCAGCGATTTACGAAAAATAGTTTACTTCGGAAACACGACGAGTCACATCCGGTAGATGCTGTAGAAACAGACTCTTACCACACACCTTTGTCGCTTCCGGTAAGTTTGTAGGCAAGAAAAGCCGAGATGGCGAGGGGAGGCAACAGAGGCAGGCGAGACATGGCACGAAAGTCAACTCTTCGTCCCGCGTTCATCAGTTGCGAGGCATATAGAGCAGCGGCTGGTCCTTTCGGAACGCGGAGGAAATTTCCACCGAGATAGACGCGAATGTCCTGGCTGTGTGCCGATTTGAGTACGTCGCCCGGAATCGGGGCGCTTCCGCCGAATGCTTTTGCATACTCAGAAACCAGGAGCAGAAATGTCGCCACGCCGGGCCATATTCCGCCGATCAACGCGGCATTTCTTAGTTCGGCGAAATCAATCGCGCCACTTTGCAATAGAAGTGCAAAGTCAACCATATCGCACAGCCGAAAATAAAAGTGCCGGTACATCCTCTGAAGAGTGGATATTACGACGCGCTCTTCCGGCGCGGGAATCTGAAAGGTATATCCGTTAACAGTCTTCGTCACTCTTCGCTCTATTACCCGGCGGGCCATTGCCTGGTGCTCGCCGGTTTGCCCCAGATATCCGATATGAATCTCAACTAACTCTGAGAGCCCGGGAACACGGAAATTCCATTTGTTTGCGAGGCGGTCGCCCCAACTGCGCGGCTCCAGGTTGGCTTGAAACGCTTCGGACATTGCGCGAATGACAGTGGACTGATTCCCAGAGGTGTACAGATCCAAATCTGAACCAAGATCAGGCCAATGATCGAGCGATTTGATGACCGCTACCTTTGCGCCGGCTGCTTCGAGGGCCTCACAGATGGGAAATAGAGATCTTATTGCAAAGTCAATGCGAGACCGTTCTCTCGACAACACATTTTGACACCACACCCGCAATGATTCACTTCCTAAGGTGCTTGCAGACTTTTCCAATATCTCAAGGCCGCGAACGGTGACGTGGTGCATGTCAGCAAGGCGAAGGAACTCGGCTCGTTCTGCAACGTCCAGCCCGGCCGCGTATTCAAAATCCGGAAAGACCGGCTCCAGATTTTCGTTCGGAACATTGAAATCTTTGGAATAACAAAGGAACACCAGCCTGGACAGAGCGTCAATGTGTTTCTGCGCCGATGAAAATTGATGGGGCATTCTGCCGGCTGTTCTTACTGCTTGCAGTTCGCGACTCGATTTTCGATGGCCGTGCCTTCTTCGTAGTCGTTCCATGTAGCGA
>JBOGLB010000237.1:0-11071 GCA_050745965.1 Terriglobales bacterium
GATGGCATAGTGGCCGGTTGGAATACGGTGCCGCTGCATGAACTCCTTCGCAAAGCTTTTACTCGATTCCAGTTGTGCTGCGGCCTTGTCCGGTCCAAAAATCTTCCATCCCCGGCGTTGGAACTCATCCACCACTCCGAGTTGAAGCGGCAGTTCTGGACCAACCACCGTCAGGTCCGGCTGAATTCTGTTTGCCAGCGCGAGGAGCGAATCCAGGCTCTTTGAATCCACAGGAAGGCATTCCGCCTCGTTCCCAATGCCTCCATTGCCAGGCGCGCAATACAACTCCGAAACGCGCGGAGATTGCCTCAGCTTCCAAACCAGTGCGTGCTCGCGTCCTCCACTTCCAATCACCAGAACCTTCATAGTTTTGAGAGAACAGGTTAGGAGCCGGAAACGCTGATGTCAAATTCGGCGGTCAAATACTGTGATCCGAATTTCGAACAGCGTAGGCCGGTTGGCGGTTAACTATACTTAACCTTACACCGTATAATTCTGACAGATGATCACCGTCTCGAAAGAAGATTATCTAAAGGCAATATTGGAAGCCGAAAGCGAAGGAGAGACCGTTATCTCTGCGACACTGGCACACTGGCTCTCGGTTTCGCCGCCAGCGATCACGATGGCTATGCGGCGCTTAAAGAAAGATGGATTGGTTCGGGTGCAAGCGGACGGACACGTCAGTCTCACCCCGACAGGCCGCAAGATTGCGCGCAAATTGACCCTGCGCCATCACTTGATCGAAAGAATGCTTTCTGAAGTTTTCGGCATGGAGTGGTACAAAGTGCACGACGAGGCGGAACGCCTTGAGCACGCGGTTTCTCCTGATTTCGAAGCAAAGTTGTTATTCAAGCTCGGACGTGGAGGCTCGTGCCCCCACGGTAATTTGAGCGAATTAGAAAGTCCGGTAAGCCGTCGTCGTCGCGGATTGCTACTGCTTTCTCACGCCGACTCGGGAAAAAATTATCTGGTCAGCGGCATTTACGAGCGTGATCGCCGTTTGTTGGAATTCCTCGAGCAACGCGGAATTCGTCCCGGCGCGAGAGTTCATGTCACAGGCCGCAATTACGATCAGACCTTAAACTTGACCACCGATGCTGGATCCGTTGCCCTCGGTCCGTCAGCCGCAGAAAGAGTCTGGGTCGCAGTTCAATCTGGACGCGCCCGGCGGAATTCGCATGAGTGATGCGGGAAACAATCCGATGAGGTCCTGAGACGATGCCACAACTTACTTATCTCGAAGCAATTCGCCAGGGAATTTGGGAAGAGATGGAACGCGATTCCAGTGTCTTTTGCCTGGGCGAGGACATTGGAATTTACGGCGGTGCTTTTAAGGTGACGGACGGCTTCATAGACCGCTTCGGCCCCGAGCGAGTCATTGACACACCTATCGCTGAATCTGCAATTGTCGGCGCGGCCTTCGGCGCTTCGCTTACGGGTTTGCGCCCCGTCGCAGAATTTCAGTTCATGGATTTCATTGGATGTGCTTTTAACCAGATCACAAACATGGTTGCGAAAACCCATTACCTCTGGGGACCCCCCGCACCTCTCGTGCTTCGTGGGCCCAGCGGTGGTAATGTGCATGGCGGCCCGTTCCACTCCCAGAATAATGAAATGTATTTCGTCCATACACCTGGGCTGAAAGTCGTGTGTCCGGCCACGGCTTACGACGCGAAGGGTCTTATCAAAGCCTCCATCCGCGATAACAATCCAGTTATCTTTTTTGAACACAAATATCTATACCGGCGTATTAAGGACGAGGTTCCGGCCGGCGACTATATCGTGCCGCTTGGGCAGGCACGCATTGCCCGCGAAGGGTGCGACCTTAGTATCATCACTTACGCTGCAATGGTGCATGTGGCGATCGAGGCCGCCGAAATTCTTTCCAAGGAAGGAATCGAAGTCGAGATTTTGGATCTGAGAACACTGTCGCCACTCGATCACGAATTGATTGGCGGGACGGTGCGCAAGACTAACAAGGTGATTCTGCTTCACGAGGACGTCCGTACCGGAGGAATCGCAGGAGAGCTTGCGGCTGTCATTAACGAAGAAGCGTTTGATGACCTCGATGGTCCGATCGTGCGCATTACGGCGATGGATACACCAGTTCCATTTTCTCCCCCACAAGAAGAATATTTTCTTCCCAAGGTAGGCGATATTGTCCGGGAAGCGCGCAGGCTAAAAGCGTATTGAGCCAGGCGTTAGGCATTGCCTGCAAGCACGATCACGCAGTTACTGCCTGGCGATAAATGCACTACAATATCCTCGCTGTTGACTGCCGTGTACGCACCTGTTCGGACGCAGCTTTGCGACTGACCCGGCGATATAGGAAACTCAATGCGCAACTTTATTCTCGGAATTATCGTGTCGTTGCTTGCGCTTTTTCTCGGCGCTTTGGCCTTTCTTTCGTTCGGCCTTATGCCCACGAATGCGGATGCTGTTCCTTCCGACCTTGAGCGTCGCATCGCGATGAGCGCTATGGACTCTTCGATGAATCGCCATGCGCCACAGATCAGCAATCCGGTGCCTCCCACCGACGACAATCTGATCCAGGGGATGAAGATCTACACCATGAACTGCGCCGTTTGCCACGGCACACTCGACGAAAAACCAAGTGTGCTCGAAAAATCGCTTTACCCACCTCCTCCCCAGCTCATACTCAACCCCTTGGACGACCCCGAATGGCACACTTTCTATGCAGTTCGCTCCGGAGTGCGATATACCGGCATGCCCTCGTGGAGCAAAGCTCTGAGCACTGAGGACATGTGGAAGGTGACGGCATTCCTCTCCCGCGTTGAGAAGCTCTCCCCGGGAGTGCAGGACTATTGGAAGAAGACCTACGGAGTTTCGCCCCCACCCGGTGCCGGCGCTAACGATCACATGCAGTGATCGAGGTACAGGGCTAGCTTTCAACGCTTCCTTATATAATGATGGGTTCGCGAGGCTTCGAAATTTATTACCGGGCCTCATGGAAGGAATTATGCCAACAGATATTGTGATGCCTCAAATGGGAGAGTCCATTGTTGAGGGAACTATTACGAAGTGGCTGAAAAAACCTGGAGACAAAATTCAGCGAGACGAACCGTTGTTTGAAATCTCAACGGACAAGGTGGACGCCGAAATTCCCGCCCCAGCGTCCGGCATATTGCAGGATATCAAGGTAAGCGAAGGCACTACGGTACAGGTCAACACAGTGGTCGGAACGATCGCCGCTGATGGCGAGGCTGTCGCCGCGGGTCCGACAAAATCTGCTGCCCAGGCAGCGCCAGAACCGCCCGAGAGAAAGAAAGAAACGCCAGCCAAGCAAGAGCCGCGCGGAACAACAGAAAAACAAGTGGCGGGAGACAATGAAGACGAGGAAACCCGATCATCGCCTCTCGTTCGCAAAATGGCCCGCGAACATAACATTGAGCTTTCTCAGGTGCCCGGCTCGGGTCTTGGAGGACGGATCACCAAGCAGGATGTGTTGTCCTTCATCGAGGGCCATGGATCAACGGCCCGTCCGGCGGCTACGAGCGCGCCCACCCCTCCCTCTGCGCCTTCCGCGCCTCGCAACGTGGCTTCCATTCCAGGCGACGTGGTTCCCTTAACCCAGATGCGCAAGATTATTGCGCAACGAATGATCGAGTCCCGTCGCACGAGCGCTCATGTCCATTGCATGTTCGAAGTGGACATCACCTCCATCGTGCATCTCCGGAATAAAGCAAAATCCGCGTTCGAGCAGCGCAACGGCGTGCGGCTTACATTCATGCCATTTTTTGTTCGTGCGGCCATCATTGCGTTGCAGCAATTTCCCATCGTCAATGCATCCATGGAAGGTGAAGGCATTCGCTATCACCGCAACGTCAACGTGGGTATCGCTGTTGCTTTGGATTGGGGACTCATCGTGCCGGTGCTCAAGAACGCGGGCGATCTGAATTTCCTTGGATTGCAGCGTGGAATTAGTGATCTGGGCGAGCGTGCCCGATCCAAAAAACTGAAGCCCGAGGATGTCGAAGGGTCCACTTTCACTGTTACAAATCCTGGGCAATTCGGGGCAGTGTTTGGCTTGCCCATCATCAATCAGCCTAACTCTGCAATTATGGGCGTGGGCGGAATCGCCAAGGCGCCAGTCGTGGTAAGCGACAAAGAGGGAAACGATTCTATCGCGATACGATCGCTTGTTCATCTCACTCTGGGATACGATCACCGCGTAATTGACGGAGCAGTTGCCGACCAGTTTATGGCTCTGGTCAAAAAGACTCTGGAGAACTGGAGCGAAGAAGTCGGATAGGGCCACGGGGAAAAATGGTAGAGACATAGCTTACTACGTCTCACGTAATGTCCACATGATTCTGTCGGCTTCCACTAAAGAGACCTCGGCAATCTCCACTACACGGTGGTTTTCGACGGGATCGAGGGTTTTGCCCAAGTTGAAGCGTTGAGACACTCGACGACGCCATTAATTATTTCTCCGAGCCCTTCTTTAAATCTGGCCTCGTCAACAATTTTGCGACTTGCTACTGCGTCGCCCATTGACAACGCGGCTTCCAGAAAAGATAGGGCCGCATTCTTTTTCTCGGTGCCGGGACGCCCTCCGAAAATATTTTCGATTCCGCTGACGATTGCTGGAACAAAAGAAATCCCCTGCAATAAGGTGGATAAGAAATTCATATACTGTCTCCTTAACAAAAGTTTGAATCTTTGGGAAGTTGGAAAGGATTGGTGCCAGAAACTAATCCCACAACATGAAAAGCCAGCCGCTCTGTTACTTAATTCCCAGCCGGTCGTGCATGGTAATGGCCATACTGATGGCAACAGTGATCACCGCATTCAGCAGGCGGTCATACACACTGCGTTTGATATCGTTTCTTTCCAGAATGACGATTCGATTTTCGGCATTCGTCATGCGCCCGGGCTGTCCGGCACCAACAAGCATGTCCATCTTTGCTTCCAGGCGTCCCAGTTTTTCGAGCACGTCTCGTTGAAAGTCATTGTCGGTCACCCGCACCACGAGCGGTTGCTGTTTTCCTCCACTGAGGTAATGGGAGTAACCGTCCGAATTTTCTTCTTCTTTTTTCATAACGGATAATCGAGGTGCAGGGCCGCCGAGAAGCGCGAGTATTTAGGCGGGACGGATGCGTCATACAGGCGCAAGAAATAATTTTGTATATGCGCCAAACGCGGCAAGGTAAAAGTTTGACTGTTGAATCGGCCGGCCAGGTTCCGGTCGTTACCTTGCCCCCAGCCGACATCGGTCCAGCGCACTTCTATTCCTCCTCCTGCCACCGGCGGCGCGCCCGCGTCAATTGTGGCCGTGGTTGAGGAAGTATTCGTGATTTCGGCGGCGGTGAGGCTCGCTAAATAAGCCGTACCAACTTGCGTAGTATTGATTGCTGCAACATCCGCCACGGTGGCGATTTTCGCGGAATCAAATTCGAATGCCAAACTTTTCGCGGCATCGTTGGCGAACTTTATTTTATAAAGGCAGTGGTCGCCTGCCAGATCTTTCAAGTCAATATCAACTTCCCGCACGATAGCTTGGAATAAGGCGCCACGCGAAGGAATGCTTATGTTCAACGCGTCGCCGGGAAAAATATCGGTAGCGTTTCCCGGGAGAAAGTCGCTCCACGTGTCGTATTCCCCTGTCCACGCTGGTGCGATTACATCGTCGAGTAGGGCTAAAGCTGCATTTTCGCAATCGGCGGTGGTACGCGATATGGGCTGCTTCACGTGCCGCACGGTTCCGTGCGAACCGTTGTCGGTACCGCGAGCATGGGCGGCGATACTGGCCTGATCCGTGACCCGAGCCAAGGCTTGTCCGTGACTGCGGTAACGAACTGTGATCGCTTGATTCGGTGCTGGTACGTAGTCAGTGAAGAATGTCAGCTCCGAACTTGAGGCATTGCACTCGGCCCCCTCGGAAAGCGCCCCAACAAGCTGTGTGACGTAACTTTGCCCCGGCAGCGCGCTGCGAACTTCAGTATCAATCGCCTGGATTAGCCTTGTGAAGGCGATGGAGCATTGCAGATTCACCGCGTTTACAAGCGCATAGGAACAGAAATCAAACGATGCTTCGAGCACCCCATCAAAAAGTACGGTGGAAGGCGCCACCAGACTGGCGGGGTTGGCAGGATCAATATCCTGCACTTCGAGCACGACGCGAACTCCGGCGTTCGTCATCGCTCCGCCCGCGCCGTTTCCGGCAGGGTGAACTGACGAGTGAAATATCTGTTGTCGCTTGTAAATCTCGAGGGAATACAAACGACTGGTGAAGAGGTAGTGATGTCCCAAGGCGGTGGTTATTGATGAACCGATTGCGGCGCCTTGTATGAGAGCCTCGATATTGGATTGAGTACCGTTGGGACTTATCTGAAAGCCGGCTAAACAGCCAGATGAAGAAATTAGCCCGGGATAGATTCCACCGAGAATGCCCGATGAAGGCGCTCCGAACAACACGTCGCCATGTTGAAGAACGGTGGTTCCACCTAATTCGATCTTCTCCACGAATCCCACTGTCGTCGCACCGTCCACGCCATTGCCGCCCGCAATTTGCAACAGGCCGGTGTTCACGCTGACCGCGCCGGCAGGATCAATCACTGCCCAGCGAGTCGGGTCAAGCTCGGGCGTAGCGTATTCCTCATCAAACAGGGTTTTGCTTGTTTTTTGAAAGGGAGCCTGCGACAGGTAGAACTTGAGAGTCTTGCCGTCTCCGATAAAATAATCTTTTACATACGCTTGAGGCTCAATTTGTCCGATCACCGTCAGATCGTTGATCCATTGGTTTATTGGCTGGAGTTTCAAACCTTCCGGCGAAAAGTTAGCGTCAGTTTCATTCAAGGCATAAATTGTTGTTGCAATTGGTGAAAGGATTAACGCTCCATTCATTGACCGATAGCTGGCGCGAACCATTGCTGCAATTTCCGCGGCTTGTTGTGACCACTTCTTTTGCGGATCGGACGCGTACCAGACCAGGGTGTCCGCATCTTGTATGCCCGTGGTGTCAAACACGCCTGGCATTATGCCCTGCGTCAGTTGCCGCAGTGCGTCGCCCCCGGTCCGGTTTACAAAAGGACATCGCACTGGAACCGGCTTCTCATCCAACAGGAACTCGTCGCTCTGCGCGATCACGATGTAACGATAGGCAGGCCCATGCTCTCCCCAACCCAGGTACTCAAACTGGGGGACTTGCGCCACATAGCCGCTAAAAACATCCTGCCCGTTTGTCTTTCCCAAGGTAACTCGCGCACCCAAAGCCGGAACAACAAAGTTGGGTACACTTGCCAACAGGAAGACGTGAAGTTCCGCTGCTTGATTGAGCTTTCGGAGTACTTTCGGAGACTTCGCCCCGTCAATTGCAGAAGAGTAGTCAAGTGGTCCGAGCCCATCTAAATTGTCAATTGTTAGGTTCATCTTGATTTTGTAGAACTCCCGACCTTATGGCAAATTTAGTTCGGCTCCGGACTCACACAATGGACTGCTAACCGGACTACTCACGGCTACTCAGAGCAATAAGTTTCAGGAAGATTTTGAATAATTTCAGCTAGTAAAGTGCCTGGAGCACTTAACGCTTGTTGAGACCACACACCAGTCCCAATCTTTATTCTTCGCTATGAATCCAATTGTTTAGTACACCGCCGCCATGGATGCGGGAAAATAACTTCGGTAACACACTACAGTTTGGCCATCGTTTTCATCTTTGTGCGGCATGGCTTGGAACGCGGCGCGGAGCGCCAGAGATGAAATGGGATTCGCAATTTCTACTTCCTCTTCACGATGAAATACTCTTGCAAAGCCGGACTCGACTGAAGCATTCAATCCCAACCGCATGGACGTTTGAATGGATGTTGTAGGACTCAGCCGCGGATAATGAAAGCAGACGCGGCCTCCCGATTCTTCCTCGGCTACAAATAGGGCCGACCATTCCTGAAGGAACGCGCCGCCTTCGCGATCCACGAAGGCAACAACTTTTTGTGTCCCTGCCGTGGCAGACGGCGCGCCACCTAATAAGGGCTGCGCCAGGAGCAGTGAAGTGGCCGTGGTCTGGACCACGCGCCCCAGGTTAAAAGTAACGCGGCGAATATAATTTGGATCACGATTCACAGCAACCGGATCGCTAACATAGGCGGCGGCAATCCCCGTGCCCACGTAACCGACCTGCTGTTGGTAATCGTCGTCCACTGCGACAATGTCACCGACGTTAAATGTATTGACGGCACCCGCCCCAAGAACGATTTGATTCGCGGTCGAACCGGTGAGAACCGCCGCAGCGGCCACAGGCGTTCCGCCCGACGGTTGCGGATTTGCATTTGCGACTGATGCCAGAACATTCATGTGTTCCGAGCCACCCGCCAGCGCCATTTGCAGCTTGCCCCACTCGCGGAACTCGAATTCTACCCGGACGTCAATCGGCCCGCGGTAAAGCATCGAGGGCGCGCCTTGCGGACCCGCGCGCAACGGCTCAGTGGTTGTGCGGCAGAATCGTTGGAAACTATCAATCCATCCCAGATCCAGCCACGGCGCGGGGGGCGCATCAAGAAGAAATAATCCATACAGCCCAGGATCAAAAATGCTGGGAGCTCCAGTGGATCGGTTCAAGGCGGCAAAGTACGCTCGCGTTCGGCGGCTCACCGGAACCATCGCAGTTCGAAGCGGCGCTGTACTCATAAGAAATTTACCTCCGAAAAGAAAAACACATTGACGGATGCGCTGCGCTCCAGCCGGACGCCTTCTGTCCCTCGCGGCAGCCCATCATTCCTGAGCGCCTGTGTACCTGAAACTTTCCCGAGAGCAGGCTCGGTCCATGAAATCTTTGTTCCCAAATCAACGCTTGGAGATTGAGTAAAATCTCGTTTTGAAGTCCACATGGGCTGGCAAATACTTATTAACTCCATGTCGAGAGCGCTTAGGGTGCGGCCCCGGTCTACCCCGCTGCTGACCGTCCCAAACGTGTGATGTGAGATCACACATTCCATTGTCATAAGCGGACGATTACCAACCTGCCTTTGCACGGCATGAGCCGTCCCCCACTCCAGATAGAATGCGTCCGGCAGCGGATCAACAGGGACTATCAACTCGTTTTCAGCGACGATCACAGCTGGCCTGGTCGTGCCATTAAGAGTGACGACTCTTTGCGGATTGAGTGAAACGAGGCGCTGCAAGAGCGCCATATAGAAACTATCTTTGGTAAATTGCATAACGCAGTTCTTAGCTCCTGGCTTTTAACTTTCAGCTTCGAATCGGTGTTTTTGTGGTGAGTGCTTCACCTATTTGGCCAATAGCTCACCGTCACTAGCCGAGAGGCGCTTCTTATTCCACCGCTAATACCCGGCACAAGTAGGCCGCGTCGGCAAAATATTCGGTGACGACATTCTCGATATGCAGCAAATCTCCCTGATACAGGATTCCTAGCGCGCTCGCGAAGAGAGCTTCGGCGGTCGCTACATTCCGCGAAGTTAATTCTTCCGTCACGGTGGCGCCTGAGATCAAAAATTCCAATCTCCTGCGGGGACCGGTGCTGGCAGTCTCGAGAATTCGTACGACCACAGGAGAAAAGGGGACTTCCTCAACCCCGGGATCAACCATTCCCAGCTGCGCACTCGGGTCGTTCGGCAACGTTAATGACGGAAACATCACGCTGATCTCAGTCCCTCCGAGCGCGTACAGCATTGAATCCGCCGCACGCACCACTGCGGCGCCGCTGATACCATTGAGAGTCATGTTCAACCAACCTTTTGCGCCACATAGGGCGCGAGCATCGAAATCACGGTTTGATCCACCAGCGTGTCAGAGAAATACTGCATCACCATTCGATCAAGCTGGCCGGTCCTAACGTTTAGCGCGGGAGTTGACTGCGCGTTACGCACAATTTGAACGCACGCAAATTTCACTGGATCTGGAATCACGCTCAGGCCGGCCGTATAAACCAGATCTACCTCGCTAAACCACAAGCCAACAATGTTCATGGGGAGAGTGAGTTCGCCGGTTGCTGCGAAGAAATCAATTGCGGGGGCAGAGATGTCCGTCCAAACCCCTGGAAGCCCGAACATCAACGCGACATCAAGCCTGATGTCGTCGAACGGCCATTCCCCCCTGCGAGGGATGCAGTAGCGGCCTCTCGCCGAAACAATGGGGGTAGTTGCTGGAGCGACAGCCGCCAGAGGCAGGTAAGTGACGCGCACTGTGTTGCGGTCTGGAGCCATGCGCAATCGCTCTTCATATTGCGCAACCCCGAGAGTTGAGCGTCGGCAGTGAGCGTCAATCAAGCTGGATGCGCCGGCAACAAGTGCAGCCGGGGTGGTTGCTTCAAGACCGTATAGCTCGAATTCCGAAACATCGAGATAGTTCATAAGAGTGTCCGGTGATTTCAAGAAACTGGTGACCACAAATTCATTTTTATTGGATGATTTCTGATTGCGCCCCAAGTCCTCGACCTGAAGAGTGCCGACAGGCCGAGGACTGGGGATTACAGCAAATCGCAGCCGCCAGATGTTCTAGCGGTTCACCTTTATCTCGTAGTGAGCGTAGGAGGCGCCCTTTACAACTGGCGCTCCGAACTTCACTACCACCAACTGCGAAGCCAACGACCCCAGCAATCCCAACTGAAAAACTCTCGGATTGGGGTCCGAGAGCCAGTGATACTCGATGAGATCTTCGGTGACCACGTAGCAAGGAAGAACTGCAGTTCCACTTCCGGGGACGCCGGTGTATCCCAGAGCCCATTCCGGAATCAGTGGCAGTTCGCCAGCTTGTGTCGTAAGCGTCTTCACCCGCAGCCCGCCGGTAATTTCGGCCGTCGAGAGCACGACATTGAACTCCGCCTTCATTTCACGGTCAATCAAGTCGAGCAGCACGGGATTCGCATAGATGGCCGTTGGGCGAACTTCGTAGGAAGAGTTTGAAACCATTCCTGCGATCACTTCCTTGATTCCATCTACGATGCTTGCAGTTGTTGCGATTGTGGTGGTGTTACCGCCCGCTTCAATCTGGCTGATCGTGCCCATGTATTGAAATGTTGTGGGCGTGCTCAGCGAAGTGTCATTGCCGTTCCATAGCGACACGTCGTGAGTTCGCAACAACCCTTCCACGGAAT
>JBOGLB010000238.1:0-6163 GCA_050745965.1 Terriglobales bacterium
AACCCATGACTTTGTCCCTTTCTTCTTCCAGAAAACTTAATGGATAGTTTCGCGTGCCACTTCTTCAAGCGTCGTCATGCCGGCGGCTACTTTGATCAATCCGCTGCGCCGCAAAGTCATCATTCCCCGTTCGATTGCCTTTTTCTTGAGCTCCACTGCTGAAGCGCCTACCAATACGAGTTCTCTAATCTCGTCGTCGACTTCCATGACTTCGTAGAGACCAGTACGGCCCTTGTACCCTGTGTTGTTGCATACACCGCAACCCTTGCCTTTTTGTATTTTGGTGGTCTTCGCTTCCTCGGGCCCATAGCCTTCTTCAAGCAAGGTTTGGTAAGGCACCTCCACCACTTCCGCGCACTCTTTGCAAATGCGCCGCACTAAGCGCTGCGCGCAGATCAGGTGCACTGAAGTTGCCACCAGGAAAGGTTCAATACCCATATTCATAAGCCGGGTAATAGTTTCGGGAGCGCCATTTGTATGAAGCGTGGAGAGGACAAGGTGTCCGGTCAGCGCGGCCTTAATTGCAATTTCAGCGGTTTCAAAGTCTCGAATTTCGCCAACGAGAATGATGTTTGGATCCTGCCGTAAGAAAGCGCGGAGTGCCGCCGCAAAATTCAATCCGATCTGCTCTTTCATCTGAACCTGATTTACTCCGCCCAACTGGAATTCGACCGGGTCTTCGGCAGTCATAATGTTGGTGTCAGGCTGATTCAAGCGAGCAATGGAAGAATATAGAGTGTTGGTTTTGCCTGATCCTGTCGGCCCGGTAACTAGCACAATTCCGTAGGGTTTCAGAATTGCTTTCTCAAATTTGACCAGCGACTCTGCCTCGAACCCCAGCTTGGTCATGTCCAGTCGCAGATTCTCTTTGTCGAGCAACCGTAGAACGATTTTTTCGCCCCAGAGGGTGGGCAGAGTGCTGACACGAAAATCGAGTTGCTTCTTTCGGCCTCCAATTGCCATCTTCAGCATGATGCGGCCGTCTTGCGGCAACCTCTTTTCGCTGATGTCGAGCTTCGCCATGATTTTTAGCCGCGAAGTGATGGCATCCTTCAGCTTGAGGGGGGGCGACATTATGCTTTGCAGCACGCCGTCTATACGAAAACGCACACGAAACTCTTTTTCGTAAGGCTCCATGTGTATGTCGCTGGCTCCGCGCTTGACCGCGTCAGTCAGGACGAGGTTCACCAGTTTGACGATGGGAGCTTCGTCTGCGGCCTTTTCCAAATCCGCCAGCCCTAACTCGGTTTCTTCCGCCTGCAATTCGACGTCGGCCTCGTCCATGTCTGTCATGGACTGCATCACTTGCTCGAGATCTTCTTCTTTGCTATTGCCGTATGCTTTCTCTATGCCTTCCAGAATCGAGCTTTCGGAGGCGACCACCGGCTCGATATTGAATCCAGTAATGAACTTGATATCGTCCATGGCGAAGACGTTCGTCGGGTCCACCATGGCGATCGTCAGCGATGCTCCCACGCGGCTCAAAGGCAGAATCTGATAACGCTTTGCAGTTTCGAACGGAATGAGCTTTACGACGGAAGGATCAATTTCGAAATACGAAAGATTGATGGCAGGAACGCCATATTGCCTGGAGAGGAAATTTGTTACATCTTCGTCGGTAAGGAAGCCGAGTTTCACCAAAGCCGAGCCCAGGCGAGTGTTCGTCTCCTTCTGCGCCTTCGTCGCCTGCTGCAACTGCTCTGGAGTTATGACCTTCTCTTTGACAAGAAGATCACCCAGCCGTTGGGACATATATCAATCTCTCCTAACCATGTGGCGAAGAAATGTTGCCAAGGTTGTGCTTACTCGAACAATCCGCAAACTTTCATGGGGAGGAAAGGCGGCTTACTTCGTTGACACAAATTGTCACAGCAGAAGCATTACTTCACCAGTAACTTTGGTACTTGTACCCATCGGCGACAACCTGAATGCCATGTAGTTTCAGCATAATCTGCCGCAAATGCGCGATTGGACGATGAAGTACGTTCGTTCGGACATGCACATCGGTAATCACGAAAGACGAACTGCTGCTTAGGGATAAACTGCAACTTGAGCAAACCGTGAGACCGGCTCTGCTCGATTGCTCTACACTACTTCGAGCATCGGAAGTCTGATTGAAACCCTCCCGCAAAGAAGAACAACTTCGCGCCTACTACCACACTTTGCACGCCCGACTGGGCAGACAGCATTGGTGGCCGGCGCGCACGCGTTTTGAAGTGATCGTCGGCGCCTACCTTACACAAAACACTTCATGGACAAACGTCGAGATCGCATTGCGCCGGTTGCGAGCCGATCGTGTTCTGACACTTGCCGGAATCAGGAATACACCATCGCAGGAATTAGAAGAATTGATTCGCTCGTCAGGATATTTCCGCCAAAAGGCTGCACGACTAAAAACCTTCGTCGCGTTCGTGGATGGTCGCCACAACGGTTCTCTTGCCCGGATGTTTTCTCAGCCAACAGAGACGCTCCGTCAACAACTGTTGCAACTGAACGGAGTGGGGCCCGAAACCGCGGATTCCATATTGCTTTATGCAGGCCAGCACCCGGCATTTGTCGTGGATGCATACACTCGCAGAATCCTCGAGCGTCACAGGATTGTTCCCGCACAATCATCGTATGAGGAAATTCGCACACTATTCGAACGTGCTCTAAGTCAGTTCATAGAACATCCCATGGACGTTCAGAACGAGGGGTTACGACCCTCCAGCAGAGGAGTGCCATCGGAGAATGGCTTTAGAACCCGGAGGCCGGCGAATAGCATTCGCAGCTATTCCAATCCGCCCTCTGCCATGAGTAGAGCCGCACGCACTGAGCTGGTGCAGGTGTATAACGAAATGCACGGATTGATCGTGAGCGTGGGAAAGCAATACTGTTTAAAATCCAGAGCGATTTGCGAAGCCTGTCCTCTGCAACAATTCCTGCCTCATACCGGTGTCTGGAGATTCAGGAAGCATCCATAGCATAGGCAAGATTCCCAAAATATTTGCGCAACTATTCACCTGCCGTTGCGTTCTCACTTTGTTGTTCTGAGGTAGGAGTTGAAAGATATACAGATCCTGGTCGCGGACGATAACGAATTCGTCAGACGCGCAATCCGCAGCGTGCTCGAATTGTACCCGGACTTTCATATCATTTGCGAAGCAACCGACGGGCTCGATGCCATCGAGAAGTCAAAAGAGTTGCACCCCAATGTCGTGCTGCTGGACGTTAGCATGCCACAAATCGGTGGCTTTGAAGCGGCGCGTCAAATTCTTACTGCATCGCACCAAACTGAAATCGTTCTGCTCACGGAGCATGCCGTGGCCGAGATGGCGCAAAACGCGTTTGATCGCGGCATAAGGGGATATGTCATTAAGTCTGATGCGGCGAAGGAATTGGCAGTTGCGATCCGAACTGTGGTTCAACAAGGCCGGTACGTCAGTGCCGGGTTAAGCGCACTGGGAAAAATAGCCTCGAGGGAATGAATAGCCTTCGGACTTGCACTCCGTGGAATAGTCAGTGTTTTTTCGATGCGCGCTTCTTTTTCGCTGCTGCCGCCCCTTTTTTGCCCAATGCTGTGCGGGTGGACTTGGGCAGATGAGCAATCGTCCTTTTCTTCCTGGCAGCCGCTGCCGCTTTACGGATATTGTTTCTCGCAGCGGCCGTCTGATTTGAGCTAGCCATAGGTGACTCCAAAGATGAATTAAAAAAGTTCCAGCCGCACTTTGATGTGTCGGTTGCTCCCGGAGTTGTTCCGGTCCATGCCCAATCAGAAACGCAACACCGATCATTCCGCAACACTACGCATTTACGGTTTGATATTCCTCATAGGCGCCTTTGAAATCCGTGATGTGATGCCGATCAGTCTCAAAATGCCAAATCCGCGTCGCGACCTCGTCAATCAAATCATGATCGTGCGTAACCAGAAAAACCGTTCCCTGATAGCGCTGAAGCGCAATGTTCAAGGCGTTAATAGATTCCAAATCCAAGTGATTCGTAGGCTCATCAAAGACGAGAACATTTGGCTTCTGAAGCATCAGCTTGCAGAACAACAACCGCGCAGCTTCTCCGCCGGAAAGAACATTTGTGGACTTTGTTGCTTCCTCTTTGGCGAATAGCATCTGCCCCAACAGTCCGCGTAGTTCCTCGTTCGACGCGGAAGGATCCCACTGGCCTAGCCACTCCAACACGGTCGTGCCGTTCTCGATTAGTGTCCGATGGTCTTGCGCGAAATATCCAATTGCCGCCTCATGGCCCCAAATTACCTTGCCTTCATCCAAAAACGGGCCGTCATAACCGCTGGTTTTGCGTAATTCCGCTTCTGGAGTTGTCGGAGAATTCGCCAAAAGGGCATTCAGCAGTGTCGTTTTGCCCGCGCCGTTACGGCCCATCAATGCAATCCTTTCCCCACGGGTGATACTCGCCCCGAAGTTTGAAATCACCTCGTGATCGCCGTAGGACTTACTTAAGTGCTCAACTTCCAAAATGTGTTTGCCGGAAGGACGTTTCGGCTCAAACTTAATAAATGGACGTTGGATATTCGATCTCGCCAATTCCGTAACTTGCAGGCGTTCCACTTCTTTGCGGCGCGATTGAACCTGGCTGGATCGCGTGCCGGCTGAGAATCGCGCGATGAATTCATTTAACTGAGAAATCTTCTTCTCGCGCTGAGCGTTTTGCGATTCGATTTGCGAGCGTACCTGCGTTTTCGCGACAACCATGTCGTCATACGAACCGGTATAAGTAATGATCGTTTCGTAATCAATGTCGGCAATGTGAGTGCAAATGCTGTTCAAGAAATGGCGGTCGTGCGAAATCGCGATCATCACGCCGTCATATTGATTCAAGAAACCTTGCAGCCAGTGGATTGAATCCAAATCGAGATTGTTCGTCGGTTCGTCGAGTAACAGGGCCTGCGGATGGCCGAATAATGCCTGCGCCAGCAAGACCCGGACTTTTTGTCCGCCTTGCAGTTCGCTCATCTTGCGGTTGTGCAATTCGTCCGGAATATCGAGACCTTGCAGCAATATCGCCGCATCGGTCTCGGCCGTGTAACCGTCCTCTTCGCCGACTATTCCTTCGAGTTCGCCCAGCTTCATGCCATCTTCATCGGTGATTTCGGATTTCCCGTAAATCCTATCCCGCTCCTGCATGGCAGCCCAGAGCCGTTTGTTGCCCATGATCACTGTGTCGGCCACGGTGTATGCATCAAATGCAAATTGATCCTGGCTTAAGACGCCAAGTTTTCTGGGCCGCACGACGGTGCCCTTTTGCGGTTCCATTTCGCCCGCCAGAATCTTCATGAGCGTGGTCTTGCCCGCGCCATTGGGACCCGTCAATCCATAACGTCGTCCCGCCGTGAAGGCGGTGGAGACCTCATCGAACAGTACTTTAGCGCCGTAGCGCATTGACACATTACTGACTGAAAGCATGATTGTTCTTGTGAGACTGCGAGGAATTTCCGCCAAGTTCGAGGTGAAGACGGTGCGCAGCTAGTCTCTTTAGAATATCACGGACGATGCGGTAGGCCCTGCCCATCGGGCAAGAGCCGTTGTACATTGCTAACCCGCCATTAACTCGTCTACTCGGAACCACCCTCCGGAGCAATATCCTCAGGATGACCATACTCCTCGTGAGTATGCGCCGGCCGTTCGGGATGATTCGCCGCGTCCTCGACGCCGTCAACGATTCCGGCCTCCAAAGCCTGGTCTTCCTCGGTTAACTCGTCAACACTGAGGTCGCTCGCGTCCGCTGTGTCAGAAAGGCCTTGTGTATCGCCGGATTGTCCCGCACTCGCTGAGCCTACCTGGCCGGGGTTCTTTCCAATTTCATCAAGTCGGGCTTCGTTATTTCGCCTCGCCATAAATCCTCCAACTTCAGAAATTACGCCAGAGATTGGATGCGGATTCCGGACTTACGGCTTTCAATTTGAGGATTGAGTAGGACCGATTACCGACAAACCCAGCCTTTCGAGCAAAAGGATTCAACCTGGTCTAGGTCCCTTGCAACTCCTCCAACAGATCAGCCTTCAATTGCCGCTGGTGCTCGGAGGAAAGTCTTTTCCCGCCGGAAGTTAGATAGAAGACGTCAATCGCCATCTGGCCTTCCGTGTCAATCAAGGCAATTTCTATGTTGCAATTGTGGTAAGAAAAGCGGGAGCTGATTTTGTACAACAATCCCA
>JBOGLB010000239.1:0-9004 GCA_050745965.1 Terriglobales bacterium
GCCCCAAACCCTGTTGTGGGGGCGGCGCCAACATCCAGATCGGCAAAACCCGCCCGCGTTGCCCTGAAGAAAGTTGCAATCCTGAAATCGAAATTACCACCGAAGGAAATCGCTATTTCCGCGGCAACCATTTTGTTTCTTGTGATCGCATTCGTTGGATTCGAAATCGTCCACTCCAGGAAATCAACTCCAGTAGCTGCCCCACCCCAGAACACTACGGCCGCGACCCTGCCAGTCCAGGCCAACAATCAGGCCAACGATCAGGCCAACGATCAAGTCTCAGACGCCCCATCACTCTTGAATGAAAAAGATGCGCCAGAGGATATTGCACCGACGATTCGGCGAACGCAGCGGCGGCCAAAAGCGAAAGTTGCGGCAAGGGCAAAAACCAGAATCGTGGCCAAATCCATCCCCCAGACTTCTCCAGGCACAATAACGCCGCCTACAATAGCGATGAAATCGGACGGGACGATAAAGGCGCCAGCCACTTTACAGAACGTTAAAGCAATCACTTCTCCGCCCGCCAGCGCGACTTTGGAATTAAAGATCGAATTTCAGTTTGCAGAAGCGGAAGCTTCAGTATGGCTCGACAACCAATTGATTTATTCGCAGAAACTATATGGAGAGTCGAAGAAACGGGCTCTCGTTTTCAAGAAAGTCGAAGGACGCGAACAAAACACCCTAAAGATCCCATCAGGCCAACATCGCATCAACGTGAGAATTCAGTCTGACACCGGCCAATACGATCAATCCCAGAGCGTTTCAGGTAATTTTGCTGCGAGCAGCAAAAGTACTCTTGCGATCACATGCGATAAGCATGGTCACGATCACGAGTTGCAACTGACGTTGCAATAATCATCGCCCTTCGCATATTTACCGGTTCCGGCTTTTTCAATTCCAATCAGAATCGGAAATGCGGCCCAAACGTTACTCTGAGGTTGTTGTGCGTTCCATTGTCCAGGAATATCTCATCCCCTACGTCCAGACGCAAACCTATGGGGCCCGCGAATCCCTCAATTCCCCCACCGGGATAGAAGGCTACATGGGTATCGCCGTAGGGCACGTTATTCACAGAATTGGTAAAACTTGTCCCCGAAGCCGGTCCGGTAGTACTTGTAAAATTGATGAAGCCGACTTTCCCTGTAACAAAAACCCGCACCGGACCAGAGGATCCAGCCTGAAATTTCGGTCCAAATAAAGCGGTCAAAGGACGCAACCGCGTTGTTGCGAACGACGTGGTACCGCCGTTGGAGAAAAAGGTCGTGTAGTTACGATAAAAGTCGTAGCTCATTTCCGCTTCCAACTGCACGTTCGGGTGCACATTGAAAGCAACGCGTCCACCCAAGCCAACGAAGTTAATTGCGGGGCTCACTGTGCTAAAACGCAAATAGTCGGCAAATGCTCCCACTTCCACGTGGTTTTCAGTGAAGGAAGATTGCGCGGCCAGGAAGGTTGGCATTACTCCAATCAAACTCAAGATGGTCAGAACTGCGGTTCGTTTCACGAATGTTCTCCTCACACATATTTCCGCCGCCCGTGTAACTGGTTGGCGAAGGCCCCCTAGTCGGAGAGGTCATTGGCAATTTTGGATGCGGGGAGAGATTTCACGGTTGGGTTTTATTAACCTTTATGTTTTAACCGTGCCGTTTAGTAAGGCCTTCAACTGGGGAAAGGCCCGGCTTGTCCATGAAGGCCCCGATACAGCGGAAAGATTGATCGGCTTAACCGTTTGCTCAAAAAATACCAGTAGGATATAGTCGGCCTTACAAGGGAAATTCAAGCTGGGCTAGCTTCCCATTCCGTTTTTGTCGAGGTTCATTTATACCCTGACGGTAAGCCCCAACTGTTAGGCTCCCGGAGGAACGCATATGGAATCGCCCAAAACGGCGGAGATCGCTCACATCGGAAGGTCAGTCATAATTAAGGGTGAGCTTTCCGGCAGCGAGGATCTATATGTGGACGGCCAAGTTGAGGGAACCATAGAGCTCCAGGGCAATAGCTTGACGGTTGGACCAAATGGCCAGCTTCGAGCGAACGTAAATGCCAAAAATGTGATTGTTCATGGAGTTTTGGAGGGAAACGTCAAGGCAAGCGAACGCACCGATTTGAGAAAGTCGGCAGTCGTAACCGGGGATATTTCCTCCCAAAAGATCGCAATCGAAGATGGCGCGTACTTCAAGGGAAAAGTGGACATCCAGAAAGAGAGTTCCCATAGAGATACGCCGAAGATGGCGCACTCCGGGGCCAGGTCCGAACCTTCTGTTACCGGCGGCAACGGATCTGAGCGATCATCATCCCCTATTGCCACGGCGGTGGCAGCCGGTTCCTCCAGTACCAATACGGCCCCAGCAGACAAAACTCCCGTAACCGACCAAAAGAAGTTTTGATGCGGTTCTTGTTGATAATAGAGGCTATATTGATAATGGTGTAGTAGTGAGCTAGTAAAGGTAAGACAGGTCAATTTCATGGCGACTCATAGCTTGATGAGATTGTTTCGGGGTGCATCAGTCGAGACTGGTGGGAACGTTCGCGGCTCACAAAAACAGCGACTCACTCGCAAATCGAGTGGCATGAATGAACTGGCAAAGCTAATGCGTTCGGAAGAGACTCTGTGCGTCCTTGATATCGGTTCGACTTCTGCAACTAACATTCGATACCTCACCGAGTTGGGTCACAGGCCTTACAGTGAGGATCTGCTCGATGCTTCTACGGACCCGACGTTGATTACTCAGGATGAGAACGGACAACCATCGCTCGACAGCAAGCGATTCTTGTCAGAGAATCTGACTTTTCCCGCCGCGCAGTTCGATGTCGTGATGTGTTGGAATCTCGCCGATTACCTGGATGAAAGCCTGGTGAAGCCCATAGTGGCAAGGCTATGGTCAGTTCTTAAGCCAGGGGGCGCGTTGTTGGCTTTCTTTCATACCCAGGAAGCGGGCGTGGATGCTCCCTGCTACCGCTACCATATCGTGGCTCCGGACACCTTGGAAATGCAGCATATCGAAGCGCATAAAGATTTGCGAAAAGGACCGCCGGGAGCAGTTCAGAATTCCAGCCCTGCCGGGTTCAAGCTGCAACGCGTCTTCAATAATCGCCACATCGAGAATTTGTTTCGCGATTTTGGCTCCATCAAATTTTTTCTCACTCGAGATAACGTTCGAGAAGTGTTAGTCATTCGCTGATTGATCGAAGCGAATTCCCATCGCTTCGCAGCTTGCTCTGTAGGTTTTTCTATTCTTGTTTCGATCATTCTCCGATGAGTGCCGCTCCGCGGATCCCCTCGTCCGTTTCACCAGGTACTTCGGGAGACTTGGAATTGTCCTGGCAAAATAAATCATTGGCCTTCTGACTACACGCGGCAGAGCGAGCGCACGTCGGATGATAGAGGACACGTCGAATACAGTCGCGAGACTTTCCTGATACATCTTCCTGTAAGCAATGGCCGCATCTTGAAGCGAAATATTTGCTCGAAAAAACGGTGTTAGGCATTGAGCGGCGAGAGCGCCGCTGCGCAAAGCCAGCGAGATTCCATCGCCCACGAAGGGATCAACAAAGGCAGCGGCATCGCCAGCCATCAGGATCCCACCACGATCTGTGGCGGGAACACGAAACAATAAAGGCGAGGTGCTTACCGTGCTGCTGAGCGGCTTCCAGTTTCGGCTGCGCACTCTAAGCTGAGGATGCTGGCCGAATACATCGAGAAGCGTGCCGGCAATGTCGGCTTTTACCATCGCACACGCATTTATGCGATTCTCTTCCGCCCCAAGACCCCCGAGATTTACCGGTTGGACGCCACAGTATCCTCCCTCAAAGAAATAAAGGTCCACTGAGGGTTGCACTTCAGGCTCCGAAAAATGCCCTTTAAGGCCAATCCATTTTCCCGCAGATGCATTGTTGAGTGATGGGTCCGCCGTGAGATTTGACCAACGCCCCGAAGCGTTTATCACAGATCGCGATTTAAAGTCTTCTTCGGAGGTAGAAACGCGGAACGGGCCGCTGCCGGAGATTTCGTTGACTGAAATTCGCTGGCGCACATCCACTCCGCATTCTTGCGCGGATGCCCAAAGCGCGGCATCCAGATCCAGCCGGGTTATGCTGGCTGCCGGAGGGTCCACCGCGGTCTCGATGGTCTGACCATCCAGAAAGAGGCGGGTCTGGGCTATTCGGATTGCCTGCCTGAGAAGGGGCTTGTGGCCGGAACTAAGCAGCGTGTCAAGCAAATCGAGGGATTCAGCGGAGACAAATTCACCGCAAACCCTGTGGCGTGGAATAAACCCGCGTTCCAACAATAAGACACGCGCTCCCGCCGAGCGTGCGGTAATGGCGGCGGACGTACCGGCTGGCCCCCCGCCGACGATTATCAGATCAAACATAGGAATCAAACCTTTATAAGCTCAATTGATCGCCGGACTGTCACCACCGTGTCAAAGAATGCGATTCATTGCTCTCCGTGGAGGACTAAGTCGGGACCACGCGCCCCCCATCTCATTACTTCCACACAATCACGCCCATGCGAAATAAGTAGTGGGAACTAACTTCGATGCTCGCGGCGGTGGTGCGGGCCAGCAGCAGCGACACTTCTTTTTGCGTGTACGCTCTGCGAACGGAGACTACGGCGTCGTGGCGCGTGATGCGGCTACGAAATAATGGTGCAACCGCATAAACCAGGGCCAGATGCACCGGGTGCCGGACAATATCATTGATCAACACGGCAATGCGGCAAACTCGCAACCCTTCATTGACAAACTTCAATAACTCTTCCGGCAAAAGATGATGTGCAAAAAGGCTGCAATCAATCAAATCAAAGCTGGAATCCTGGAATGGAAGTGCCAGCGCGTCTCCAACGACCGAAGACCCGAGCGGATTGTTCCGGAACGAATTTTCCGTCCTTTCACCGGGCAGATGAGACAGAACACGATCGAGTAGCGTGACTTGGATATGGATGCCTTTGGCGGCGAGCCTCTGGCGTGCGGCTTCAGGAACGTAGCCGGAGCCGGCGGCAACTTCCAGCAGCGTGAATGACTTTGCTCCGCTTTTCCGCGAGACGTGCTCAATCATGGATTGCATGGTTGAGACCCCGCCGAAGCGGCGATTGATGCCTTGGAGGTCCAACAACGAATCGGCGATTTCCGCTGGGGTTCCAGAGTCGGTGTCTAGTAATTCTGCAATGTCCACCTGTCTCATCAGCTAGACTTCCGCCAGTTCTTCTTCCAATAGCTGCTTGCTGTAAAGATCGGAATAGTAGCCGTCCAATGCCAGCAGTTCTTCGTGGGTTCCTGCCTCAACAACGCGCCCGCCATGCAATACCGCAATGCGGTCAGCGTTTCGTACGGTAGATACTCGATGGGAGATAAAGATCGTGGTTCTGTCGCGCATGATTTCGCGGAGGCGGTTCAAGATTTTATCTTCGGTGTGAGTATCCACGCTGGAGAGTGCATCGTCGAGAATCAGGATTCGCGGGTTTCTGATTACTGCCCTGGCAATCGCGGTACGCTGCTTCTGTCCGCCGGAGAGCGTGATACCGCGTTCTCCGACGACCGTCCGGTATTGATCTGAGAAGCCCTCGATCTCTTCCGCGATGCTTGCAGCATGAGCAGCCCATCGTACCTGCTCGTCCGACGCATCTTGCGCTCCGAACGCGATATTCTCCCGCAAGGTTTCGCTGAATAGAAACGTTTCCTGAGGAACGAACCCAATGCTGCGTCGCAAGACTTCGAGCGGGTAATCGCGAACCGGCCGCCCGTCCAAAAGCACCGCACCGGAGGGCGCATCGTAAATGCGGGCGACCAGACTGACCAGGGTAGTCTTTCCTGAGCCTGTAGGGCCCACAATGGCGAGGCTGCTGCCTGCTGGAATATGCAGATTGATATCGTGCAACACCGGCATACCGTTATATGCAAAGTTCAGATCACGAAACTCAATGTCACCCGCGATCTGCACAGCCGAAGTCAGGGTCGCAGATGCGTCGTCAATCTCGGGCTTTTCAACCAGTAACTGATTGATCCGCGCCATGGAAGCCGTGCCACGCTGGAAAATATTGATCACCCATCCAAGCGCAATGACTGGCCATGTGAGTTGCACCATGTAAGTGTTAAATGCCACAAAGCCGCCGACGGTAATTCGTCCGTAAAGTACCTCGCGCCCGCCAAGCCACAGCACTAACACAATAGCAAGGCCGAGCATGACTTCGAGCGAAGGCCAGAGCATTCCCATCAGGCGCACCAGTTTCAGGCTGCGAGCGATGTACTCTTTGTTGGCGGTTTCGAAGCCCGCAATCTCATATTCTTCCTGGACATACGCCCGAATCAGGCGGGCTCCGGAAAAGTTTTCCTGTGCGCGCGCCGAAATGTCAGAGAACATCGCCTGGATTCTTTCGAAGCGCTCGTGAATGCGCTTCCCAAAATATTGAATAGTGACGCTAACCACTGGTAAGGGCAGAAAGGCATAAAGCGTCAGTTTCGGGCTGATCGAGAGCATGAAAACAAGCGCTCCCGCGGTAAAAACAATTGTGTTCGCGGAATACATGATCGCAGGACCCAGCAACATGCGGACGGCATTGAGATCGTTGGTTGCACGAGCCATTATGTCGCCGGTGCGGGTTCGTTGATAGAAGGAATAAGAAAGGCTCTCAAGATGCCGGAAAAAATCGTTCCGCAGATCAAATTCGATGTCGCGAGATACGCCGATCAAAATCCAGCGGGTTAGAAATTGGAAGATTCCTTTCAGTCCCGCAACCGCCAACAGCAAGAGGGCGTACGTCAGCAGCTTATGTCTGGAGACTCCCAAGTGAAGGTCATCTATGGCCCGGCGAATGACCAAAGGAAACAGAATCCAGATTCCGTTGTTCAGCAGAACACACAGGCCGCCCACCAGGTAGCTTCGGCGATATTTTTTTAAATACGGAAAGAGAGGGCGAAGACTATTCGGCAGCAGCATGTAATTCTTGTTAGATCAAATTCTATCTGCGGGAGATGCAGTGTTTTATGGACGTCAACGATGCTACGGCCTAGTGAACCTCGACTTGTTGAAAACCCAGACCCTTAAGCATGCCCGCAATTGTAGTGCGAGCATTTTGGCTGGCCGCGTTCAATATTCCATCCTGCAAAGCAGCTTGTTGAAGCTGACGCTCAGCCTCCTCACGAACCTGGCTTTCCAAATCAGGATCGGGTGACGAGAACAGACCGGTATCGCGGGAGTAAGCGCGGGTCTTGGCATTATCTATCCGGGTGCTAAACACTTCTGCTGCCGGTAGGCGGACTGAAATATTGGCGCCTCGAACTGTGACATCACCGGGCTGAATCTTTGCCAGATCAACCCCTGCAATCACGTCTCCATGTGCAATTAGCAAAATACGATCGCTAATTAAAAATTTTGGCAAATATGGGCTGTCACGCTCAGCGGAAATGATTTTGTCCATGGTGTAACTGATGGTCTCCAGGCGCTTTAACTGCTGTATCTGGTGAACGACCGTTGGTTGGTCAATGTTAAAAACGATGTGCCCGCTCCCAACCAGCTTTAGCAATTCGAGAAGGCTTTCTCTCGGTCGGGCGAACATCCCAATGAGTGCTATAAAAAGAAGGATCACAATTCCGATAACGACGGCAGAAACCTTCTTCCGCTGAGAGCGATTCGGTTGTTTTTGCTCCGGTTCCACATAGCTACTCTACCGGAAATGTTGAGCTGAATTACCACTTCGCGAAAGGCACACTGCGGCACGTGTCTTCTACGAATCAAATATGGACTAAAGCCTGGGCAAATCCTGCCGATAGGGTAATTGCTGGGCATTCCTTGGCTGACACATTCACTCACGAAGTTGATTCGTCGTACACGCGCCGCTGGTGGCGATACAAAGTGAACGTTCCCATCAGGATAATTGTCGGCAATGTAGGCAAGACTACGATTGTCTCCGGAAGAGCGTTCTCACTCAGCGATGGCGGAATGGGAATGTTTGCAGGTACCGAATTGAATCTAGGCGACCAGATGGCGGTCGAGTTCACTCCACCTTACTCGTCGCCCCCGATCAGGGTTCAAGGCAAGATTTGCAACCGCACGGGGTACAACTACGGTGTTGAATTTGTTACCGAGAACAATAGCCAAAAGCAAGACGTCGCGATACTTTGCCAGCACCTGTCAAGCCTGGTAGCGACATGCGGCGAAAATTTATAGCCCATTCTCGCGAACGGCTTCCGCTAATTTGCGCTTTTAGTCCTTAAGGCTCTATTTCCGCTCAGGAAACTGTGAAGCGCACCGTTATCTGAGTCTCAACCTCCACTGGTTCCCCATTGAGCAAATAGGGTCGGTAAAGCCACTGTTGAACGGCATCCAGCGCAGCCTTAACCAGAAGAGGATTACCGCTGATCGAGTGCAGGTTTTCGATGCGTCCGTCTTTGCCGATCACGGCCTGCAAGACGACCTCACCCTGCACTCCCATCACCTGCGCCATCCTCGGATAAACCGGCTTTACCCCCTGTATCAATAAACCTTGCGCCACCCCGCCTGAAACCTTCCAACGTTTTGCCGGGGGCTCGGACAGAATAGGCACAATCGCAGGTCTCGCACCAAAGAGTGTAGAAATTTGATCACCGCCTGCTGTTCCGTCAAGTCCGTTCGGGGTTCGAGGTCCGGCGCTCCCAACGTCGGGAAGAGAAGGAGGATCAATTGCCGGAATCGGAGTCCTCGGAATGTTTCGCGGCACGTGAAGCTGTTCCGGATTCACATTGCCGGACTGCCGGCTCCGACTTTGCGCGACTACTTCAGGTTCGGCGGACGGTGGCAAAATCGGCGTCTCAATCGCTCTTATCGAAGGCAGCGTAGGAACGCTGAGCATGATCGGCAAAACGATACCAGTCCCAACCAACAAGGCCTGAGCCACAAACGATACCAACGCCGTCCATCCCCGCCGTTGTTGCAATGAACGTTGTTGCAATGAAAATGACGCGCCGCAATCGAAAAGACTGTCTTCGAACATACGCCCTCCAGAACTCCAGTGAGTTCAGTGTCACTC
>JBOGLB010000240.1:0-3389 GCA_050745965.1 Terriglobales bacterium
TGGACTGGCTGGGACTGACACACAATTCGAGCTACGATCCCATGCTTCGCCGGATCGCCGGCTCTGGCGACATCTCTGCGCTACGGGTGCTGGCCGACGTCGTAGAGCCGGTGAAGGGATATGCGCGCGGAAGTAGCAGTATTGTCGAACCCACCAGCGCGATGCCTCTCAACCGGTTGGTAGATGCCGCGAGGCCCGAGAGTGCCGTCGCCCGCCATTTTTCGGATCTGGTGAATTCGTTCATCACAGGACACGCGACTGCTGAAGACACGCAAGAGATGCGTTCGCTGCTGGCTTCTTGGAGAGACGATCAGCAGAATCTTCAGCCGATCGAGGCGCAATCATTTTTGCTCAAGGAAGTTATCCCGGTTGCGGAGGCCCTATCTGGGCTTGCCCAAGTGGGATTGCAAGCCATGAACTATTTCCAGCACGGAGAACGCCCACCGGATGATTGGAAAACGCAGCAGCTTACATTCATACAACAAGCTTCACAACCCAAGGCACAAGTCTTGATCATGGTGGCACCGGCAATCGGTAAGTTGGTGGAAGCGAGTGGGGGTGAACCGGCTGTTCCGAAGTAATCCGAGTTGGCATTACTGATCAGTCCCAAATTCGCTGTCCCGAACCAAGGCTCCCTAATTAGGCGGCAGCAGCCCGCTTCACGAATCTGCGCGCGCGTTCCATACGCGAAGGCTGTCCTACGGGGACGCTTACGGGCCAAGGCTCCTCGACGCCCATCAATGCCATTGCTCCACCAATCAGCGCTAGATTCTTGCTGAAGTTAATCATTTCGTTCATCCTCTTCTCAGGGTCCTCTAAGTGCCAGAAATCATGCATAACGGGTGAAACTCCCGCGAGGAAACCAATGACCGCAGCCGTCCCCAGCTTCGGCTTTAGGCCCAACAGGATGCTTGTTCCGCCGATGATCAAGGCAGCGCCTGTGGCTTGCACTGCCAGGTCAGGCATTGGAACGTTTTTCGAGCCTGCATACCGGGAAAGCATTTTGCGCTCGGCGAAATGATGGATCCCGCTGTACAAAAAATAGCCTCCGAAAATAGCGCGGCCAAGCAAGAATGGAATTTTCATCGGGGTTCACTCCTTGAATTACTTTGATCTCTCTTCGATTCGCGGTGCACGGGAGACGTTGCCCTGGAGGATATTGATCGTCAAGCCGGGATTCCCCAAAAGGCACGATTCCAGCGGCTTTGAGTTCTTGCAAGGCGGAGGGAATGTGTTGCTTTGGTTGACCCGCGGTGAGAGACTAAACCGTGAGATTTAGAGGGTTATTAATGAAAAGCCTGTTGTCTCTCGCGACCGTATCTCTGGCATGCTTGCTTTTTTCCGGGAAGCTGTCAGCGCAAGGGCAGCAAGGCGCTGGCGGGCTTGGCGATCAACTTCGAACACCCACCACCTACAGCAGCCAAGGCGCTGTCCTCATGGTAACGGTGTTCGGCGAAAACAAAAAACAACTGGATCGCCAAGCTGTGGTTAAGATCTCGAACGAGACCATTCATACCGTCCAATGGCAGACCACAGCGGATAATGCCGAGGCTGATTTTGGCGACTTGAGAATCGGAAAATATGACGTTGAGGTAAGTGCAGTCGGTTTCCTTACTGACCATCAGCAGCTTGTCGTCGGCGGAGCCCTCAATACTTATCGCATCGAATCTACCCTTAAGCGCGATCCCGCCGCCATTGAGTTGACGGCTCCAATCTCTCCGAAAATGCCTTCAAAGGCGCGCAAGGAGATTCTTCGCGGGGTCACCGCCCTGAAGTCCGGCAACCTTAAAGACGCCGAGAAGCATCTCGACGCCGCTCATAAAGTAATTCCTGGCAACTCAGATGTTAGCTTCCTTCTAGGATATCTTTCTTATGAGAAGAAAGACCTGAAACAGGCCGAAATCTATTTGAGCGCTGCGGCTACGCTTGATTCCCGCAATGTCCAAGCGCTCGCTTTGTTGGGAAGACTGCGCCTGGAGCGGGAGGATTATTCCGCGGCGAGAGCGGTTCTTGAACAGGCGGTTGCCGCCGACGGCGAATCCTGGATGGCCCATAACCTTCTCGCCGATGTGTACCTGAGGCAGCATGAATTTGAGAAAGCCCGCGAAGAAGCGCGGTTGGCTATTGAAAAAGGTAAGGGCGGCGGCAACGCCGCTCAAATTGTACTTGGGGAAGCCCTGGCACACCTGGGCCGCGACAAGGAGGCGATCACTGCGCTCAATACTTTCTTGCAATACGCGCCTGACAGCCCGAGCTCGCCTCAAGTTCACTCTTTGATTAGCCAATTGGAAAAGCAGGATTCGGAATTGGCGGAGAATTCCGGGGCGTCGCCGAAGGCGGAGCCTTCTTTACCTAGCACTAAATTTGAGGTGGACGACCCGCTCCTGGCCGCGACTGACAATAGTTTCACCGCCAAGGGTTGGGAGCCGCCGGGAGTTGATGACGTAAAGCCCGCGGTCGCAGCCGATGTCGTGTGCCCATATCAGCAGGTGATTGATGGAACCGGCGTCGCGGTAAAACAATTCGTGGATGATGTTGGCCGGTTCAACGCAATCGAGGACCTGCTTCACGAGAATCTTAATGAACTCGGCACTCCGACTTCAAAGGATACCCGCGAGTTCAACTACGTAGTCACAATCTCGGAGCCCACCCCGGGGTTTATGAAGGTTGACGAATTCCGCACCGGACGTACGGACGTAGGTGACTTTCCCGATAAGATTGCTACCCGCGGCCTGCCTGCATTGGCGCTCATCTTCCATCCCGATATGCGCGACAATTTCGAAATAACCTGCGAGGGATTAAGCCAATGGAATGGGAAAGCCACCTGGCTCCTCCATTTCCGGCAGCGCGACGATCGCCCCAACCGTATTCGGGCCTACAGTATTGGCGGTCAGACCTATCCCGTTAACCTCAAAGGGCGGGCGTGGGTTTCGGCGGACACTTATCAAATCGTGCGTATCGAGTCCGAACTCGTCAAGCCAATGCCGCAAATCCAGCTTCTCAGTGAGCACTATACCGTTGACTACGGTCCGGTTTTTTTTCAAAAGAAAAGCGTGCAACTCTGGTTGCCCCAAACTGCCGAACTATACTTTCATTTCCAGAAACACCGCTATTTTCGGCGCCATACGTTCCATGATTTCTTGCTCTTCTCGGTGGATTCGGACGAAAAGACCAGCAAACCAAAGGCGAATAATAACGTCCCCGCTACACCACCAAGCGCCGATCACTAACGGCCCCGCTGCAATTCAACCTGTTCTCAAGGCCTGGCCATCATCTGCAACGAGTTTCGTTCCTGCATCGCCGCAGTTAAATCCGATTAAGTGTAAGTCCTATTTTTTCAATTGCTTGTCGCAACGTTTCCTTGGTCTATAAATTGCCCAAAATATGAA
>JBOGLB010000241.1:0-6401 GCA_050745965.1 Terriglobales bacterium
GGGTATGAGCGAACGCTTTCTGCGCCGCCTCATCCTTCTTAAACCGGGTCATGGCAGGGGTCTGATTCTCCGGCAGATCGCTCTTTGGATCGCGATCGGAGGCTGCCCGCCCTTGGGTGAGGCGAGAGTCATCTGGAACGCCCGCGTCGCTGAAAACGAAATAGGGAGCCGCGCCCTCTTCCAACCAAAAACCGGTTTTACGGCCCGTATTGCCGAGTTGGTCATGCGACGTGAGCACCATCAAGATCTTCATATTTCATCTCCTTATCCTTCACTGTGCAGGTTCCGATTTAATCGGTCTGACGGCATCACACCATAAGGCCGTGAGCCGTACAATTAGACGATAGTATTGCCAATACTTTCAGATGATTGACCAAAGGTCGTTAGGCCGAAACTATGCTGAAATCAAAGCCCCGATACCAAAGCCCAATGGCTCTCGACCGAGCCGCGATGCATCTTTGTCTTGGGAGTTAAGGGAGCACCACTGTGAGGTACAGACTGCTTGTCTGAAGCGTCTCTAACCCGAATTCTGGCCATCAATAGTGGATCGTCCAGCCTGAAAGTAGCGCTATACGAAATCAACAAGATCGAGAAGCTTCTGGTCGCGATCGAAGTTCGTCGCATCGGTATCCCGGGTGGAAGGATTCGAGCGTCCGATGCGCAGGGTAAGACGCTATTCGATCGTGAGGCAGACCTCCCTGATCATGTTGCCGCGCTTAATACGGTGCTGAAATGGTTGCGCGGTGAGAATCATGAGATCCACGCGGTGGGTCATCGAATTGTCCACGGCGGTCCCCGTTACAGCGTGCCGCAAGTTATTACTGCGGGGGTCATATCCGCGCTGCGGGAACTCACATCTATAGATCCAGACCATATGCCGCAGGCGATTTCGGCTATCGAGACGGTCGGACGGGAGCATCCATCGCTTATCCAGGTGGCATGTTTCGACACGGCGTTTCACCGTCAGATGCCGCAAGTTGCCCAGGTTTGTCCACTGCCCACTCAGTTCTATGACGACGGGGTCTTGCGTTACGGTTTCCATGGGCTCTCGTATGAATACGTGATTTCGGAATTGCGGCGGCTGGATGGCAAACTGGCGGATGGTCGCATCGTAATCGCGCACTTGGGAAATGGAGCGAGCATGGCTGCTCTTTATCAGGGCCAAAGTGTGGACACAACCATGGGCTTCACACCCACCGCCGGCCTGTTGATGGGGACACGCTCGGGGGATATCGATCCTGGGGTTCTGCTCTTCCTGATTGAGGAAAAAAAGATGAGCTCTAAGACACTGAACCATCTTCTCAATAAGGATTCAGGACTTCTGGGCGTCTCCGGCATCAGCGAAGATATGCAATATCTGCTCGATCAAGCGAACGGCGACTCCCGGGCAGCTCTGGCAATTGAGCTGTTTTGCCTTCGGGCCAAAAAGTATCTCGGCGCTTACGCGGCCTTACTTGGGGGTCTGGACGCGGTGGTCTTCACGGCAGGCATTGGCGAGCATGCGCCCGAAGTGCGGGAACGTATCTGCTCGGGGCTGCAATTCATGGGAGTTCAGCTGGATCCAGCTCACAATCTGGAAACCGCGCCTGTGATTTCTGCAAAAAGCAGCCAAGTGAAGGTTCGCGTAATCAAAACCAATGAAGAACTGATGATTGCTCGCCACACCGCTAGACTCATGGCATTACAACGTAGTTAGGAGGAGAGGATATTTATGCGGGCGAAAGCTTTGGAGAAGATCGAACAACCGTCGAAAGAGCCACAGGCGGAACAAAATGATTTGCATGGCGCAAGTGCCCGTACTTTGACAGAGCCGGATGAGGCGACAGCCTTCGAATTCGATGCTGCCCTTTCGAGTGCGGTGGAAAGAAAAGGATCAGCGCCGGTTAAGCAAATCCAGACCAAGGGACCGCTTTCGTCGGAGATGCTGGACAAAATGCATCGCTACTGGCAAGCCGCCAATTATTTGACGGTCGGCCAAATCTACTTATCCGAAAATCCGCTGCTTCGGGAACCGCTGAAACCTGAACACATCAAGCCCCGCCTGCTGGGACACTGGGGCACCTCGGCGGGACAGAATTTCATCTATGTTCATTTGAATCGGCTGATCAAGGAGCATGGTGCGGACGTTATTTATATCTCGGGACCGGGGCACGGTGGCCCGTCCATGAACGCGCACTCATACCTGGAAGGGACTTACTCCGAGGTCCACCCGGAAATCACTCAGGACGCATACGGCATGCGTCTGTTATTTCGCGAGTTCTCCACTCCGGGCGGCGTATCCAGCCACTGCGGGCCGCATGTGCCGAACTCGATCCATGAGGGAGGGGAACTTGGCTACTCTCTACTGCATGCATTTGGCGCCGTCTTCGACAATCCTGAGCTGATCGTTGCATGCGTAATTGGTGACGGAGAGGCCGAGACTTGTCCGCTTGAAGGCAGCTGGAAAGGTGTCAAGTTCCTTAACCCGAAGCGCGACGGCTCTGTACTGCCCATTCTTCACCTGAACGGATACAAGATTTCCGGACCAACGGTCGAAGCGCGTACCGCCGACGAAGAACTCTCTGAGCTCTATCGAGGTCACGGCTACGCACCCCGCTTTGTGGAGGGCGACGATCCGACTGCGGTGCACCAGTCTTTTGCCCAGACTCTGGATAAGTGCTATGCGGAGATCCTCGATATCCAGCGGAAAGCACGACAGCAGGGAGTTACGCAACGACCCGTTTGGCCGATGATTATTCTGCGCACTCCGAAAGGATGGACAGGGCCGAAGGAAGTGGATGGTGTTCCGGTCGAGGGGACGTTCCGCGCACACCAAGTTCCGCTCGCCAATGTGAGAGAGAATCCTGAACACCGGAAGCTGCTGGAAGCCTGGATGAAGAGCTATCAACCGGACAATCTCTTTGACCACGAAGGACGTCTGCTTTCGGAGTTGGCATCGCTGGCGCCTGCCGGGGAACGTCGGATGGGCGCTAATCCCCATGTCAATGGTGGGTACTTACTCACTGCCCTCGATCTTCCGGACTTCACGAATTATGCGCTCGATGTACCCGGCCCGGGACAGGTCGTGGCCGAGGCGCCTCGCAAGCTGGGTGAGTTTCTGCGGGACGTTATCAAGATGAATTCGAGGAGTTTCCGCTTCTTTTGTCCGGACGAAACCAACTCCAACCGGCTTAACGCTGTTTTCGAAGCCACCGACCGCTGTAGTCTCGCCGAAATTATTCCGATCGATGACCATGTGAGCCCAGATGGGCGAGTCATGGAAGTGCTTAGCGAGCATTGCTGCGAAGGGTGGCTCGAAGGCTACCTGCTGACTGGGCGTCACGGCGTGTTTTCATCGTATGAGGCGTTCGCTCAGGTCGTCGATTCTATGGTGACCCAGCACGCGAAGTGGCTGGAACAGTGCGAGGAGTTCCCCTGGCGCAAACCGATTGCTTCGTTAAATGTTTTCCTCACCAGTCATTGCTGGCGCAACGACCATAATGGCTTCACCCATCAGGCGCCAGGGTTCGTGGCCAACGCTCTCGCGCGACGTAGCGAAATCATCCGTATCTACTATCCGCCGGACTCGAACTGCCTGCTGAGCGTAATGGACCACTGTCTGCGCAGTCGCAATTACGTCAACATTGTTACGTGTGGGAAACAATCGGAGTTGCAATGGCTGAACATGGAGGAAGCTGAGGCTCATTGCTCGCGAGGCGCGTCGAAGTGGGAGTTCTGTTCGAATGACGGCGACACGGAACCCGATGTAGTCCTGGCTTGCGCCGGTGATGTGCCTACGCTCGAGACAGTCGCCGCCTCTTGGCTCCTCCAGAAGTACGTCCCCGAGATCAAGGTTCGCGTCGTCAATCTCGTGGACCTCGGTGCTTTGGCGAGTCCCGATGACCATCCCCACGGCATGGACAATATGTCGTTCGAAGCTCTTTTTACGCCAGACATACCGGTAATTTTTGCCTTCCACGCCTACCGTTGGGCCATTCACAGCATCGTCCACGGCCGTTCCAATGAAGGCCGTTTTCATGTTCGCGGCTTCATCGATAAAGGAACGACGACCACCCCGTTTGACATGGTGGTTCTCAATAAACTCAGCCGGTTCCATCTGGCGATAGATGCGCTCAAATATGTTCCTCGGCTCCGGTCGAAGGTATCGGATGTTATTGACATGTTCAACCGGAAGCTTTATGAGCATCATGTCTACATTCGCGAGCACTTCGAAGACGTGCCGGAAATAAAAAATTGGCACTGGACGAAGGACTTTACTGATCCCGGTGCGCCCCCGCCCCTGGCCGAGGGCCATCCTCGCGCGCAACTTTTCACGGATTCATAACTTGAGAGCAACCAGAATCAATTCGAAGGAGAAATCAAATGCCTAACTCCAATTCTGCCGTAATCGAAAACGAACTTTCGCGTGATCGTCTCGCCGAGTTGTTGAATGAAGATCTTGCTCGCGAGTATCAAGCGATCATCGGCTACGTAGTCTATTCCCAAGTCCTCAGCGGCGCTGAATACATGGACATCGCTGGGCAGCTCGAGATCCACGCCAAGCAGGAGCTGGACCACGCCCTCATCATCTCGCGGCAGATTGATTATCTCGGGAAAATGCCAGCGGTTACTCCCAAGCCGGTGCGCACGTCGAAAGATTCGAAGGAAATGCTGCGCTTCGATCTCGAGAATGAGAACGAAACCATTCGTAATTATCGCGATCGCATCCGGCAATGCGAAGGTCTTGGAGAATTCGCGATGGCCGAGCAGATTCGCCAAATCCTGGTTCAGGAGCAGGACCATCAAATCGATCTGGCCACTGCGCTCGGCGAAAAAGTTCCGGATGTTAACGGTCCCCAAGGACGCGGCTTGAGCAAGCGCCGCTAGCGACGCCGCCTTCACGCAGCGCGACGGCAGCGTCAGCGTGAAGGACTTCGCGGATCCCGGTGTGCCTCCGCCGCTGGGCAAGGGCCATCGTCGCGAGCAGGCTTAGAATTTATGGCAAGCACTGATCACTCTGCGGAGCCGCGATCGGCACGAGTGGCAATGCGGGCCTGAAAAACATCAATGGAGGTTCGGTTGATGGTACCGCATGTGATCATTGTGGGTGGTGGCTTCGGGGGACTCTCTGCGGCTCGTGCTTTACGCGGTGCTGCGATTCGCGTAACCCTGATTGATAAACGGAATTATCATCTCTTTCGCCCCATGCTGTACCAGGTTGCCACGGGACTCCTTTCCGACGATGATATTGCAGGGCCGTTGCGTTCCATCCTCAGTCATCAAGAAAATGTTGATGTGTTGCTTGACGAAGTCACGAGCATCAGCCCCAAACAGCGCCTCATTTATCTGAAACACAGAGATTTAGCCTACGACTTCCTTATCCTGGCGACAGGCATCCGATACAACTATTTTGGGCACGACGAATGGCGCTGTTTCGCACCCGGCCTCGAATCTCTCGATGATGCCGACGTGATTCGAAGCAAAATCCTGCTTGCGTTCGAGCGAGCTGAAGCGCTGGCTTCGGCATCCGAAGAACCGCGAGCCGCCCACACTGAGGAAATTCGTCGCCTTCTGACATTTGCACTCGTGGGCGCCGGGACCGTCGGGGTCGAGATGGCCAGCACGCTCGCCGAAATGTCGCGCATCGCTTTGGCGCATGACTTTCGGCATATTGATCCCAGAACAGCTCGGATTCTTCTGTATGAGGCTGGGCCTCGCATTCTGCCCACATATCCCGAGGTTCTTTCCCGCAAAGCGCAACGGCACTTGGAGAGCTTAGGGGTCGAGGTTTCCACCAACGCTCGTGTTACGGGTGTGGATTCGGATGGAATTGTCGTCAGCGGACAGAGAGTTCCGGCCGGGACCGTACTTTGGGGAGCTGGTGTGGTTGCGTCTCCGGCGGGGCGATGGTTAGGTGCGGAAACCGACAAGTCCGGGAAGATTATGGTCGAGCCGGATTTGTCCGTACGTGATCATCCGGAAGTGTTTGCAATTGGCGACACCGCTCATCTTGTTGCTCCGGTTCGAAATTTACTTGGCATTAAATCACGAGCGCCGATGCTCATGCCCGGAGTAGCCCAACCCGCGATCCAGGAAGGTAAGTACGTTGCGGACGTCATTTGGCGCCGTGTGGCGGGGCGTGCACAACAGGAACCTTTCTGGTATTGGGATAAGGGTGATCTTGCGATTGTCGGCCGCACATACGCCGTCGCCGACTTGCGGTTTGCAAAGTTCGCGGGCTTCCCAGCGTGGGTCCTCTGGGCAGTCGTGCATATTTATTTTCTCATTGGATTTGCTAATCGCCTGTTTGTGCTGCTGCAGTGGGGACTTGCTTTCCTGACAAAACGTCGGCGAGTGCGGGTCTTGTCAGAGGAACCTCCATCGGCACAGAACTTGATTGATCCAGCAGCCTGACTTTTTTG
>JBOGLB010000242.1:0-3450 GCA_050745965.1 Terriglobales bacterium
GAGTATTGAATATCGGGAAAATGAGGTCAAGGTTGGATGAACTTCCGGGTGGGGAAACTCTGGACGCGAGAAGCCTGCTATCACGGCATCCCCTTTAATCGTTGAGTGGTGGCCCTTCCATGCAGCCGGTGTTCTCGTCGTGCGCGCTTTTCGCGTAATGGGGTGGGAGAACCACCGGATCACTAAGACCTAGCCTCGCAAGAAATCCTTGCCGGAGTTGACTTGAGTATCTCGGAACTAATGCGTCGCTCTTAGTTCGGGCAGCCGAGCCCGTAATCTTGCCCAAGCTCGAATGTGCCGCCTCGCCTGAGTCTGACCGTCCGGAATCCCACCTTGCACAAATCCTTCTTCCACTCGGGCAGGACGCTATTGATGAATTGCACGCGAGTAGCGGTGTCCTTAAACATCTCGGAATCCAAATTCAGTTCATGCCCGCTATTCGCACCCTCGCCGTGCACCCACACATTAATGTCATAACCCATCCCAGTGAGCCTCTGCTGTAGGCTTTGAGCGAACACCTCTCTGGTTTGTTCGCTGCCGCCCAATGCCTCCTTGCCTTTATTCGTAGCAAAGGTCAACAATTTCAGTGCGTCTTTGTCGTTCGGATTCTGCTGTAGCACTGCCTGTATTTCATTGTTCGCCTTTTTCAGGTTATCGAGGTTCCCCTTCAAATCGTCCACCGGGGCCGTGTCAATCAGAAATCGCGCCTCAGCCAAATGCTGCGCTCTAATTAGCTTCGTTGTTAGGCTGTTTACTTGCGCGGCTTCAGGGGCTGATTGGGGAATCGCGCGCAAATGACGAAGAGCCTCTTCGACTTGATCTGAACTCGCACCCGGCTTGAGCGCCGCCCTCGCATGGGATAGATGTTGGCTCGGTGTGAGAGCATTGAACTGTGCCTCCTCCGCGGCCTGTTCCGTGTTTACCGAGGATTCTGGTCTTTCCGGATTGCTCTCCTCGTCGGAGTTGTCCGAAGCGTGTTTGCCGAGCATCGCGACGATAACTACGAATAACACGATGCCGCCTATGACGAGCCATAAACCCTTGGACTTTGGCTTTTGTTGCGGCTCGAGAGTTCGAGTTACTGACGCCAGAGTGACAGGCGACGATTGGGACAGGGGAAGAGGTTGCGGTTTCCCACACGACTGGCAAAAGCGGGCGGCAGCCTGATTCAGAACGGAGCCACAGTATTGGCAATACGTCATCGCTTTGTCTCATCTTCCTACTTCGTATCCGCTGGCGCTGCCAATCCCTTGACATTTTTTGCCAAAAACGCCCGCACCTCGGCCCAGGCTTTCTGGTTCTGTTCATAGGAAAATCCACCATGATTCGCGCCCGGGACAGTATAAAGCTCATTCGGCACCCGGACGGCATCGAGCGCTTTGTGCAGCCGCACTGACTGTGCGTACGGCACCAGTGCATATTTGTCGCCATGAATGGTGATAATCGGAGGAACTCCGGCATTCACGTAATTGATGGGCGAGACACGCTTGGCGATTTCGTCCCCATTGGGCTGGTTGCCGATCCATGCCACCGCATAGCCTTTTGCGTTCGCGCCATGCAATTCATCCGGGACATCTGAAATGCCAAACCAGTTCACGATGGCCGCGACCCGCGGGTCTTTGTCGGTCCCGGGATTCTGGCTCCAAACGTTATCTTGATCGGTAAAGCAATCGCGATCGAAGCCCGCGGCAGGCGTGACCATGCCGGTCATGAGCGCCAAATGCCCGCCTGCGGACCCTCCCTGCAAGACGACGCGGCTGGGATCGAAGTTGTACTTTTTTGCATTGGCAAACACCCAGTGCAGCGCGCATCGGCAATCTTCCACCGCCGCCGGAGCAAGCGATACCTGCGTCATGCGGTATTCGACATTCACTGCGGCGAATCCCATTTGCAGATATGGCATCATCTCGAGCACGCGTTCTTCTTTCGTGCCCGCGATCCATCCACCGCCATGTATGACCACAACTACCGGCGTTAGCTGTGACGCGGCCGCAGGCTTATACACATCGAGCTTGGCTTCGTAGTTGTTAGCGACGTGATAGACAATGTTTGGATGTACCTCGTAGCGGAATAACTCGGCGGCAAACGATGCCGCATCATTTTGCGCGAGACACGGTAATGCGGAGATGAGCAGGACAGCCACTAAGAGTTTGCGCATAGGGTTTATTGAAATAGTTCGAAGTCCATTGTTTGTTCTCGTGCTTCATTTTTTGGGACTACAAAGACGCACCATGGAACGAACATAATACTCCAGCGCCGCCTCGGGAGAGGGCGGCCGCTCCACACAGTCAAAGTCCAAAGCAGCGGGATGGCGCGATTCCCGGGTCTCGCAAATGCGGCGAGATCTGGGGCACCCGCATGCCACAATATCCATCCGGGTAACCCAGTCGTACACTCCCTTCCGGTAACCCTTAGTAACCATACGATTCTCCGGTCGCAGCCGTACAATCACCTTGTCAGGCCATCAATTAGTCCAGGTTCCCAGTTACTAAGATGGTCAATTCGGTCGTAACCCTCCTTAGGACATGTTCCTGGGGAACGAAAAACCGGAGTTGGAGTCCGCACTTCTATGGCTTTCGGGTTTGGCTTCAATAAACAAAAGGTCCTCAGCGCCGCAGAGAAGTTTGTTCAGCAGGGCAAGCTGCCGAATGCCATCGCTGAATATGAAAAGGTTCTGAAGGCCGATCCCAAGGACCTCACGGTGATGAATACCGTGGGCGACCTCCACTCACGGCTTGGCAACGTTGACAAGGCTGTGGACTGCTTCAAAAGCGTCGGCGACGCCTATGCCTCACAGGGTTTCACGGTCAAGGCGATCGCGATGTACAAGAAGCTCAGCAAGATCAAGCACAGCTTCGAAGGCGTGCTGCGCCTTGCCGAACTTTACACGCAGCAGGGCTTGTTCAACGATGCACGCGCGCAATATTTGCAAGTGGCGGAAGAATTCTTGCGCAGCGGAGACATGGAACAAGCAGTGCGCATTTTCCAGAAGACTCTGGAAATGGATCCCGACAACGTAGTGATGCGGTCGAAGCTGGCTGAAGTTTACGTCCGGATGGGAAAGAAAGCGGAAGCGTGGCAAATTTTTACTGCCGCCGCTGAGACTCTACGCTCGCGTGGGCAGCTCGAAGGTGCAGAGACGATTTTGCAACGGATGCTCACGCTGGATCCGGGCAACAGCTATGCACTCCTGATGCGCGGTCGCACATCTCTCGATTCCGGGGATGTCTCCGGCGCTATCGAATACCTCGAGAAGGTCGCGGACCTTGACAGCCATCCCGAAGGTCTCAGCGCGCTATTCAACGCTTATTTGCAAAATGGACGGCTCCCTGAGGCGCGGCTGTTAGCAGGAAAACTGCTTACCGTGCACACCGATCCGGCGGGAGTGAATCGTTATGCCGAGGCCCTGATGGTATCGGGCCAGTTCGAAGAAGCGTTGCAGGTCTATGG
>JBOGLB010000243.1:0-3177 GCA_050745965.1 Terriglobales bacterium
TGAAACTGGTTGGTTCCCGATTTTGTAGTGGTCTGAATGACTACCGAACTGCCCAGGCTATTTTCTGCATCCCATGAATTAGTCTGGAGTGAAACTTCCTGCACAGCGTCAGGAATCGGCGAAAGAATTATATTGCCGTTCTGGATAGGGCTGGTGACGTTCATGCCGTCAACCATTACCAGGTTGCCGGTATAGCTGCGCCCGTTCGCGCTGATCTGCGGGGTCTGCGTGCCAAAGTTGTCGGCGCCGCCGCCAGGAGATTCTCCCGGACCACGCGTACCCGTGCCGACCACGCCGGGAGTTACCGCTAGAACGTCATAGAGGTTGCGATTGAGTTCCGGCAGATCGCGGACGGTGGCAGCGGAAAGGGTCGCTTCTAATCGAGTCTCATCAATATCAATTGGCGGAGCCTCGGAAGTTACCGTGATAGCCTGCGTAGCTGATCCCAAAGGCAAAGTGAGATTGATGCCTTGAGTCTGCGAAGTTTCCAGAGTTAGTGTTTCCTCGGTTGTGCGGAACCCGTGCTCTTGCGCGGTCACAACATAATGGCCGGGCTCCAGGCTGCTAAACCGGTAATTCCCGGAATCGCTCGTCGTGGTGGTGGCCGTGACTCCAGTTTCTAAATTACGCAACGTAACGGTGGCGCCGTTGATGACTGCGCCGGCGGGATCGGAAACAACCCCTTGAACATTTCCGCTGTATTGGCCATGGCAGAGGCTCGTGCTCAACACAATCAAGCTCAGAACGGTACCCAACGTCACCGCTGAAAATGCGCTCTTCATAATTCCACTCCATCGTTCAGCAGAATCGGGCTCGAAAACACAACGTTTTGTTCGCCGCTAGCGGCGGCGAGCAAACGTTTACTCATGATTTCGAACAGACGTTACCTCTGTAGAATGGAGGCTGTCAAGGGAAAAATGGATACAAGATACAGTATCTGGATATACTACTACTCTTGCGTCGGACTGGCGCGTAAAGATGCCCACACCTTCTTTAATCGTAATGACCCGGACCGCCAATCACGGCTTTCAACTTCTCCCGCAGGCCATTCGGCCAACGGATATCAATGTCAGCGGTCTTCTCAGCGCCCAACCCGAAGTGCAATCTGGGATCATTCGACGAATAGATGCTAGATTGGCTTACGGGGAATGAATCGCCGCGAACAAGGGAATGCGGTCACAAACGTTCTTGGCTAAATGTTTGTTCCTGTGGGCAAACGTCTTTACGCGCTCTTGTTTACTTTCCAATAAACCGCATAGCGATGGTTGATTATTTTGTAAAGCGGAACCAGCGTGAGAGGCTGGCTTTGTCCAACAGACTGAAACGTGAGCGGCTGCTTCGCGTCTGCCTGAACCCAGGCTGTCGGTTTGCCGGGATCGGCTGTGATATCAGGCACCTTGGTTTGATCGCCGGGCTTCGGTTGGTAATCACCATAGAGCATTTCCCTGGTCACTGGATCAAAACGGCCAGCCAGGACCAGCGGACCATACATCGTCGCCTGAATTGTCTCGTCATCCGGCATGGGCCAAATGTGCAGTCCCATAGGGAGGCTCAATTCGATCTTGTCGCCGTTCTTCCAAACGCGATTCAGGCTGAGATAGCTCGCCGGACTTGCGAAAGCCGGCAGGGCAACGCCATTGATTCTCACGCTGCCGCCCTGAACCCAGTAGGGAATGCGAAGGTTGACGCCCATTCGCAGCGGAGCCTTCGCGGAAATCGTAAGCGTCGTCCCTTGTTCTTCAGGAAAGCGCGTTTCTTGACGGACTCGCAGACCTTTTTCCGGCCATTCCAGTTGCGAAGCGACGTACAAGTTGACGTACAAAGAATCGTCGTCATGGAAATAAATGCTGTCGGTGAGTTTTGAATATTCTTCGGAGCCGGTTCCGGTGCAGCACCAGAAAGCGTCGAATGGTTTACCGAATGTTTTCCAATATCCGGAGGCCAGCGGCAGGTAATACATCATGGTGCCGTCTTCCGGATTGATTGTGCCCAGGCGGTGGTTGAACACAAGACGCTCGTAGTAGTCCATGAGCCGCGCGTCGGCGGACCATCCAAAAAGATGCCGCGTCAATTTCATCATGTTATAAGCGCAACAATCTTCCTTTGTGTTAGTGCTGAGTTCGGTGGACAGCTTGCCGGGATCGGTATTCCACGACTCGTGATTGCTGGTGCCGCCGGTGCAGTACGAACGTTCGCTGACAACTTCGTCCCAGAAATATTCTGCGATGTCGCGGTAACGGCGATCGCCGGTCAATTCGTAATATCTCGCCGCCGCGATCACTTGTGGAATATGCGTGTTGACGTGCAGTCCCTTCAACTCGTCGCGATGATCGGCGAGGGGATCGAAAAACGCTTTCTTATCGAACTTCTGCGCCAATCCGAGATAATATTTCTTTCCCGTAACCGCATATAAGTTGCACAACACCTCGCCCATGCCGCCGTATTCGGTGCCGAGAATTCGCTGCATGTGTTCATAGCTCAAAGGCCCGACGTACCCGGCAGTCCACCGCGCCATCTTTTCCGCGACTTCGAGCGCCTGTTCATTCCCGCAGTGAACATACATGTCGAGATTTCCCGCCATAATTTTGTGAATTGTGTAGAAGGGCGCCCAGACTCGTTGCCGTTCCCGCAGACGGTCGAAGAAATCAACCGGGAACGCGCTAAGATAGCCGCTCTTCAAGGCATCCTGGCATTTGGCAAGTTCGGCAACGACAGTGTCGCCGTTCGCCTTCAATTGCTCATCGCCTGTGCTGGCATACATCAGTGCGACCGCCGATAAATAATGTCCTCCCGCATAATGACCGCTAAGTTCGCAGTCAGGAGCTTCCCACCCCCCGAGCGGTTGAGCGGACGACGGAAATCCGGCGTTAATTCTGAAGTTATGCAGAAGTCGGTCCGTCGGAAGAGAGTGCAGGAATCGCCGGTCGGCATCCATGGCCTGCATGCATGGCCCGTCGCCGAGACGAACCTGCTTCATGGGAAACGGACGCACTTTCCACGAGACTTTTTCATGGCTCACTGCCTGACCATTTTTTGGGATGGCGTTGACGACAGGATCCTGGGGCGGAGTCGAAAACTAGTTCTTTGTCAGCAGGGCGCTTCCGCCAGCCGCGGCAGCTGTAGCTAAGAACTGCCTTCGGGAGAGTCCGCTTAATTCGGCCATAAAACCTCCAAGAC
>JBOGLB010000244.1:0-3181 GCA_050745965.1 Terriglobales bacterium
CGGCGCCGCTGTCCGGCGGTATCTTTAGCAGTGGTGGAAGCGATCTAACCGCCTCGGCTACTGATTTAACCTTCAATTTCGGAGCCTCGGACGTGGGCTACATCTCTTTTTTTAGCGGATCTGCCAACTATGATCAACTTTGTTATGCAAGCATCGGCTCCGGCGCCTGCGTGCCCGGAGGCATTTACCTCTTCAACCCTGATCTTGATGGAATAACGGTTACTGCAAACGAAACAGGGACTCAGGTCATCGGTACCGCTGTGCCGGACGCATCCGGGCTATCTTTGGCTGGCATCACAGCACTCGGGATGATCGGAGCATTCAGGAAGAAGTTGATGGTCTCTCCGGAAGAATGTCCAGTCTAGACATTGAGCGCAGTGTGGGCATCTCGCCGAGCGAATGCTCACATCCGCAATGCGCGGTCGGTTGCCGATAGATCGCTTCTACCGGATGATGAAGGCGGAAAGCGGAACTGGACAGCCGGCCGGATGTCTTGAAAAAGATCTGGCGGAGAGGGAGGGATTTGAACCCCCGATACCCGTTAAGGTATGTCCGCTTTCGAGGCGGATCGTTTCAACCACTCACGCACCTCTCCGCGTAAAAACTTGAGCAGACTGCCGAAATGCAGACCCCTTACTGGGGATCGAGATGCCAATTTGGGTCAATCTGCATTAGCGTCGTTCGCGAAAAAAACTTTGCAAAAGCTCCGCGCAACGGTCCGCGAGCACTCCGCCGCGAACCTCAATTTTATGATTCAGTTGAGGATGATTAAGCACCTGCATCACCGAATGGACGGCGCCAGCCCTGGGATCGTCGGCCCCGAAAACCAATCGTTTCAACCGCGAGTGAACCATGGCACCCGCGCACATTGCGCAAGGCTCAATTGTAGCAAACACCTCGCAGCCGATCAGACGGTGATTTCCGATCGCGGCTCCTGCATCCCGGAGTGCAACAATCTCGGCATGAGCGCTCGGGTCGTGATCGGTAAGGTTGCGGTTCCACCCACGGCCTACGATTTTATCGCCGAGCACGACGACCGCGCCAACGGGTACTTCGCCCATCCGCAGGGCTACTTGCGCTGCGAGCAGGGCCTGCTCCATCCAGATGTCATCCATTTAGTTTCACTCGTGGAGGCGAAGAAATATGACTCACGGAGTTTTTTTGTGCGTCAGTGCCTCGCCCTCGAGCGTTGTTTGGTACAGTTACGACTTAGCGAACCCGCCGAAACTTTCGCGAGAAATCGCCGTCCCCTACACTAATTCATATTAGTTGTTTTTATTCCTCCCAGAACTTGAATTTATGTGCTGCCCGCCTAACGCTAAGTGTTGGCAAGATTAGGAAGAAGGGTTTGGCCCCCGTATTGCCACACAAATTTGGGGTCGCCTATGGGTCAGGAAGTTTCAGTTTCGTATCAAGCTGTAAAGAGCAAAGTATATAAGCTGATTGATGCCCTGGTGGAGGATGCCAAGACTCGGGGTGATGTCAAAGACTCCGTGAAGCGGTGGTGGAAGTTAGTACATCCGGCAGACCGCCCTATCGCCCGGAAGTACCTGATGATGGTGTTGGAAAGGTCGAACGCAAGCCTGGAAGCCATCTCAGATGGTTTGCTTCAGTTCGCCGAAAGCGAAACGGAACCCGCTAAGTTGTCGAAGCTCCACACTGTGCCCGATCAGACACAGATTGGCACGAGAATCTAACCGTAGACACAATCCGGGCGTCGCTTCTTGTTCTCTAAGCGCCTTCCACCCGTGTTCCTTACCTGAATCGAATTAATTCACACCACGAAGTATTTCGCCTGCGGATGATGGACGACAATCGCCGAGGTTGACTGCTCCGGTTCTAACAGGAAGCCTGTGGTAAGCTTCACCCCCACGTTTTCTTCTGGATGCAGAAGAGCAAAGAGCTTTGTTTGATCTTCGAGGTTTGGACACGCAGGATACCCAAAGGAATAGCGTGATCCACGATATTTCTGGTGAAACAGGTCGCGGATGTGGGGAGAATCATCGCCGGAAATCCCCAGCTCTTCGCGCATCTTCTTATGCAAGTACTCGGCGAGAGCTTCCGCGGTCTCCACACTGAGACCGTGCAGATATAAATATTTCGTGTACTCTCCGCTCTCGAAAAGTCTCTGAGTTTCGACGGACGCCTTGGAGCCAATTGTCACGAGGGAAAGTCCTAGAACGTCCATTTTGCCCGAGGCCTTCGAAGCGAAGAAGTCCGAGATGCATAGCTTGCGGCCTTCGCGCTGCCGCGGAAACGTAAACCGCAGTAGTTCGTGTGGCGCGGACGCGTCCGCCCGCGACGGTCCTGCTTCCGGCGCATAGACGATAATGTCGTTTCCATCGCTTTGCGCGGGAAAATATCCGTACACAACTTTCGGCTCAAACAATCCACTGGCTATGACCTCATCCTGAAGCTGCTTTTTTATCGGACGAAACTTCTCTTCCACCAATCGGACGTAGTCTTCCTGCGACGCCGTCTTCAACTGCCACTGATTCTTGAACAGAGCAGTGTCGTTGATGTATTGAAAAACTTCGCGCAGGTCATAATCCTTTCTGACCCGCACCCCCCAGAATGGAGGTACAGGAACATCCGGCGCATCTTGAACGACAGCGCTTCGTTCCGCAAACACTGGCCCAGTCTCGTTGTCCACGATTACAGCTTTGGCATATTCCTTTACTGTCCGGCCTTCAAGGAGCCGCGCCTGTTTTTTTCCATTTGCGGTCGCGAGATCTTCCATGATGTGAAGGCCTGCGAAAGCATCATCGGCATAGAAAACGGCATTCGAATATTCCTTGCGCAGATCGTCTTCCACATATTTGCGCGTCAATGCCGCGCCGCCGCAGATGACGGGAAAATCGAGGCCCTGCCGCTGCAAGTCCTGAATCACATACTTCATCTCCAGCGTGGACTTCACCAGTAATCCACTGAGTCCGATGGCGTCGGCTTTGTGCTCAGTCGCCGATTTGATGATGGCGTCCCCCGGCTGCTTAATGCCGAGATTTACCACGCGATATCCATTGTTGGTGAGGATGATGTCCACTAGATTCTTGCCAATATCGTGAACGTCGCCCTTCACCGTTGCCAGAACAATCGTGGCCTTTTGCGAGCCGGATTTCTTTTCCATTTTCGGTTCCAGATATGCCACGGCCTGCTTCATGACCGAGGCGGAATCCAGCAC
>JBOGLB010000245.1:0-4744 GCA_050745965.1 Terriglobales bacterium
CGGAGTTGGTAGTGCGCCTGGCGTCCTCGGAATCAGAGTTGGCGCAGGCGATACATCGCCTGACCGCTCTTGAGATGGAGCGCGACTCCAATCGCCAAATATTGGAATCAGCAGTCGCGGAGTTATCCGCGGCGCGAGAGGAGCTTGCCCTCGCGCAAAGAGAAGTCGCTGAGGCGACCGATGCTCTGACGCTCTTGGACCAGCAGCAGAATGAATCGCGCGTGGCGATGATGGAAGTGATTGCTTCTGCCGCAAACCTGAGAAACCAATTGACCCAGGCTGAGGAACGTATGGCGGCAGTTGACCGGGAAGCTGCGCGATTGCAGGGCGAAATGGCGACTGCGAATTTCCAAGTGGAAGCCTTTGGTGGACAGCGCGGACAATCGGCTCTGGAATTCGAAAGCGTATCGCAACGAGTGTCGGCATTGGCTGCGGAGATCGAGCAAACGCGAGGCTCGCTCGAATCTAAACGGAACGAGGAGAGTATAAGCAAGCACCATTTGGATAGTCTCCGCGCCGAATACGCGACGGCGCTAGGGAAGCGAGGTTCTCTCGAAGCAGTAATTGCCGAGCATGGATACTCGACGGAGTCGGTTCGCCGGTTGTTTCAATCGGGAGTCATGAGCGGAGGCCTCGCTCCGGTCGGAGTGCTCGCGGACTTTCTCGAAGTTGAAACCCGCTATGAAGGCGTGGTCGAGGATTTTCTCCGCGACGAATTGAATTACATCGTAGTGAAATCATGGGATGCGGCCGACGAGGGACTGCGCCTGTTGCGCACGGATGTTGATGGTCGAGCCACCTTCCTGGTTCATCCCGAGGACTCGCAGGCTAAGTTTTCTTTTCTTGTGGACGAAACGGCACATCCCGGATCTCCCAACCAATCCATCGTGCCTCTCAAGCACACAATTCGAGTGCTCGATGGATTTGGAAAGTCGCTTGAAGTAATTCTGCCCAAGCTGCGAGACGGGTACATAGTGCCCGATCCGGCTCTGGGCCGCGAGCTGGCGTTGGGAAATCCGGACGCGTTCTTTCTTTCGGAATCCGGCGAGTGTTTTCATAATGTGACCGTGACCGGAGGCAAGCAGCGTTCCGAAGGGCCGCTGTCCATGAAACGCGAATTGCGCGATGTGATGCGCATGGTAAGCGAATTGGAAGAAGCCCTTCGCCACGAAAACCTCCGCGCGCTGACGTTAGGCCGTGAAATCAAGCAGCAGACTTCTCTGCTCGACCGGCTGGAAGGCGAACTGCGCGAGGCAGAAAAGCAGGCAATGACTTCGGGTCACGTTTTGCGGCAACTTGATTCGGAGATATCCCGCGTCGCCGCGCGTTTGCAAACATGCCAACATGAGCTTCAGCGTCTTACCGCTGAGCGGGAAGAGCAACAATCTTCGATTGAATCAAAACAAACGGAAATTGGCGTGCGTCAAGGAAAGCAGCTTGAGATGGAAGCGGCTGCCGTTGACGCGAACCAGCAACTGGCTTTGCTACGGCAACGACGGGAGGAAAGTGCACAGAAAAGCTCGCAACATATGGCTCACGTCGCAACTCTCGAAGAACGCCAGCGCTCCGCCGCCGCCGTGCTGGGAAGAATCGAAGCCCTGGTTGCCGACTTGGCCCAGCGTGTGGGTTCACTACAAACTCAGATTGAATCATCTGGCTGCGAAAGAATGCAGCGTGAAGCCGAGAATCGGGAAATCGCCGCGCTGCTTCTTGATCTCGAGGCGGAACGCAATGCCAGCGAAGCGAGGGACGGTTTGCTGCAATTCGAATCCGAACAGATTCGCGCAAGGCTGGCGGAAATTGACGAGGCGCTGCGCAATCTCCGCCTGACGCTGGAGCAAACGCGAGACCGGCGGGGAGAGTTGGCAGCAGCGGCCGCGAAGTTGCAGTCCGATGCGCAATATATGGCAGAGACTTGCCTGAATGAGTTGGGCGTGCAGCGGCATGAACTCGTAGCGGACGCCGCCATTATGCTGGTCACGGGCGAGCAATTGTCCGCCGAAGATCAGGCGCATCGCGAAATGCGGACACGGCTCGATGCCATGGGTCCGGTGAATATGATGGCGCTTGAGGAGTACAAAGAAACCGCTGAACGTCACGGTTTCCTGGAAGGGCAACGCAAAGACCTGCTGGAGTCTATTGAGAACACACAGGCTACGATCAAAGAGATTGATGTGTTCTCGCGGCAAAAGTTCGAGGAAGCTTTCGGCAAAATCAATGAAAACTTTCAGATCACATTCCGCAAACTCTTTGGCGGCGGACATGCGTTCATGCGACTGACCGATGAGGAGAACACCGCCGAAAGCGGCATTGACGTGGTGGCTTCGCCTCCCGGAAAGAAGCTGCAAAATGTGCTTTTGCTATCAGGCGGAGAAAAGGCGCTTACTGCCTTGTCGCTGCTCGTAGGAATTTTTCAATATCAGCCCAGCCCGTTCTGCATTCTCGATGAAGTGGACGCACCGCTCGATGAAGCCAACATCGGCCGCTTTACCGAACTGGTTAAGGAGATGAGCGTTCAAACCCAGTTCGTTCTCATCACCCATAGCAAAAAGACGATGAGCATTGCCCCGGTGCTCTACGGTGTGACCATGCAGGAGCCAGGGGTATCGAAACTGGTGTCGGTGAGGCTCGGGGCGACGGCCTAGAAGAGACTTTTCCCTTTGCCCTTCGCACAAAATTCTTCTTGACGTATGCGCGTTATTACAATCTTCGTTTTCCAGTTTGGCAGTACAGCCGTATGTCTGCCTCGAAACTCAAATGGGGCTGAGTTTTCCACAAACAGAAAGGCTGAAACCAGCGTTACTAGGCCTGTTTGAAAGAATCCATGGTTTGTCAACAAATTTCCTGGGCTGCTTTTTGACTGTGCGCCACACCCCCCGACTTAACCGTTGACAAATATTTAAGAGACGCTAGAATACCGGACGTTTCCTGCCTGTAAAATTCTTTCATGAATCCTCAACTCCTCGACGCCATTGTTCAAACTGATTTTCCGGAACTCGAACTGTTCGCCAGCGGAAAAGTGCGGGACGTGTACCGCATGGACGATGAACATCTGCTGTTCGTTGCCACTGACAGGATCTCCGCTTTCGACTACGTGCTCGCAACCGGAATCCCACAAAAAGGCCGCGTCCTAACTCAGATGTCGGTATTTTGGTTTGAGCTCCTCCGCGATCTGGTCCCAAATCATATGGTCACTACCGACGTGGACCGTTATCCCGCGATACTTCGGAAATACCAGGACCAGTTGCGTGGACGATCCATGATGGTGGTACGGGCCGAGATGTTCCCGGTGGAATGTGTTGTACGTGGCTACATTTCCGGTTCAGCGTGGAAAGAGTATAAGACTGGCGGTTCCGTCTGCGGAATTCAGCTGCCGCCGGGCCTGAAGGAGTCGGACAAATTGCCGGAGCCGATATTTACGCCCGCGACGAAGGCCACTAGCGGTCACGACGAGAACATATCATTTGAGCAGATGGCTAAGATGATTGGCCCTGATTTCAGCCGCGATCTCCGCGATATCAGTCTCGCTATCTACAAGAAGGCTGCTGACTACGCGCGTCAGCGAGGCATTATTATCGCCGATACGAAATTTGAATTTGGGCGCACCGGTGCGGGCATCACTTTGGCTGATGAAGTTCTTACCCCCGATTCTTCGCGCTTTTGGCCTGCGGACAAATACCAGCCGGGGAAGGCGCAGGAGTCCTTCGATAAGCAGTATGTGCGCGATTATCTTGAGGAAATTCGGTGGAATAAACTGCCGCCCGCTCCGGCGCTTCCCCCGGAGGTTGCTCGCAAAACCAGCGAAAAGTATGTGGAAGCGTATCGCAAGCTGACCGGCCGTGATCTGGATGGGTAGCGGAGGGACCGCTTGTGGGAAGAGGCATGGGGTAAATGAGCCCGGTGCAAGCAAGCCATGAGCGGGGCGGATTGGATCATTATTGCGGTGCTTTTGTTATCGGTGGCGCAGGCCGCGAGTTCCGGCTTCTTTCAAGAAGCTTTTGGAATAGCAGGCTTGGTCTGTGGGTATCTGGTGGCAGCGTGGCAGTATCACAGGGTGGCTGAGCATTTTGCTCCATATCTGAAATCCATGTGGCTTGGGGAAATCGCTGGTTTTTTGGCGATTTTTTTGGGAGTCATGATTCTGGCAGGCATCGCCGGACGGATTGCCCGCTGGGCGGTGAGGGAAGCCGGTCTTAGTATTTTCGACCGGATTCTCGGCGGAGCTCTCGGTTTAGTGCGTGGCGGATTGACGATCGCGATAGTCCTGATGAGCATGACTGCGTTCACGCCGACATCCAAGTGGCTCGAGGGCTCGGATCTGGCGCCCTATTTTGTACTCGTTGGACGCGCGGCGGTGTGGGTAGCGCCGTCGGAGCTAAGATCGAAGTTTTATCAGGGATTGGATTTATTACACCAGGGGACGCAGGCTCAGAGAGCCCAGCGCGGTTAGATTCGGCAGTGGCGACGACAAAATCGCTTTGGCGGCGAATTCTTCCGAGACCAAGTTCGATCAAGAAAGAGAGAAACCGTGAGAGATCAGCTCGAAGCACTCATCATGCAAATGTACAAAAGCAATATTCTATATTCTGAGGCGGTGCTGGAATTTAAGAAGCGTTTCATTTTGACCGTCTTGCAGGAGAATAACGGCAACCAGTGCCGTGCCGCGCGTCAGCTGGACATGCACCGCAATACTTTGAGCCGCACCATTACGGAGCTTAAGATTGATGTTCGCCAATTGCGAGAC
>JBOGLB010000246.1:0-7570 GCA_050745965.1 Terriglobales bacterium
TACACAGAGCCATTGCAACCAGCAGCAATGAGGTCAACAACGAGATGACGGCGGTGTATCCGTGGAAAATGCCCCACGCGTCCAACGCGAAGTGCAAAGTATAAGCGGCCCAGCCCAACTGCCACGCGCGGAAATAAGCCTGCCGGCTCTGCTCATAGAGGTATGTGAAGACAAGGAACAGCAGGAGGGCGACAACCCCCGGTACGATCACCACGCCAATAGCTATGCTGTTCATCCTGGTAGAAGCGACTTCCTGATTTTGTGTCCCGACATCCAGCTGATATCCTTCATGTTTTCACACGGACGGGAGCAAGACAATAGCCTGCTGGACGATTGACCTTTTCTCGCGGGTTGAGTTTGGGTTTGGCGTTAAAATCCACACTCTGGCTACGATTTTGCGCGATCTGCGGATGCGAGATTCCTTCTCCTATGCCTCTTTCAGCCGATAGTTTAGGCGTAACGATGTTAATTGAAGGCTCGCATCATCCGCGGGTGCGCTTTGCGCCTTCTCCCACCGGATACCTGCATGTGGGCGGCGCGAGAACTGCGTTATTCAACTGGCTTTATGCGCAGCACCACCAGGGCACTTTTATTCTTCGCATAGAAGATACGGATGCCGAGCGCTCAACTCCGGAAATGGTGGAAGGCATTTTGCAGGGGATGTGCTGGCTTGGACTGGATTGGGATGAGGGTCCGTTCTACCAAACAGAGCGGGTCGAACTCTACCGGCGAGCTGCCGAAAAGCTGCTGGCTTCGGGCCACGCCTACTATTGTTTCTGCTCGAAAGATGACCTCGAAAGCCGCAGGGCGCGGGCTGTCGAAGAGGGGCGTCCGCCGCGGTACGACGGGAAATGCCGAAAAATTTCTACGGACGAAGCCGCCCGTCGCAAGTCGGCAGGAGATTCAGCCGTAGTTCGCTTTAAAGTGCCGGAATCCGGAAGCACCGCCTTCGACGATGCCGTCTTTGGGCGCGTCGAGTTCGCCAACGCCGAAGTGGAGGATTTCGTGCTTCTGCGGTCCGACAATGGCCCAACTTATCATCTGAGCGTCGTCGCGGATGACATTGATATGAAGATCACGCACGTGATTCGCGGCGCCGATCATATTTCGAACACTCCGAAGCAAGTAATGCTTTATGAGGCTCTCGGCGCGCCATTGCCGGTGTTTGCGCATGTGCCGTTGATTCTTGGTCCCGACAAAACGCGCCTCAGCAAGCGGCATGGCGCGACGAGCGTGCTCGCTTATCGGCAAGAGGGCATAGTTCCTGAAGCCTTCCGCAATTTCCTGGCGCTGTTGGGATGGACGCCGCCGGAGGGAATGCCCGAAATTCTGGGAGACGAACAATTAATTTCTTTATTTGATCTGAATGCTATCTCGCGCTCTGATGCGGTGTTTGACCGCGCGAAACTGGATTGGTTCAATACCGAATATATTCGTTCCTATCCAGCAGAAATGCTTTTGCCGCTTATCGAAGAAGAATTGTCTAAAGCCGGCATTAAAAACCAAATTCACGATTCAAACTCGCTCCTCGCAACTATTGATTTGTTGAAGCCGCGTGCACGCAACCTGAAGGACTTTGCAACTTCGTTTCGGGCATTCTTCACAGACGACTTTGCAGCCGACCCCGCTGCGGTAACGAAATTCCTGAAAGATGAGTCGTTTCGGGCGATTTTGGATGAGCTTGGACGCCATTATGAAACATGTGACGATTTCAGCGAATCCACGCTCGAGAAGTTGCTTCGCGATTTGGCGACGGAAAAAAATATCAAGGCCGCAGCATTAATTAATGGTGCGAGAGTGGCGTTGACAGGCCAGGCCGTCGCCCCAAGTTTATTCGCCGTAATGATCGCGCTTGGAAAAGACCGGACGGTTAGAAGGCTCCGAATTGCTGCGCCCTCGTCCCATTGTCATTCCGAACAACTTTAATTGTGAGGAATCTGACATTTACGAACATTTCCTTTGAATTACCGGTGCACGTTCGGACTTTGCGCCGGATTTTTCCTCGGCGCGACGCGGTTTTTCACCACTCTGACCTCAAATTCCACCGGCAATTTTTTCGGCGGATAGCACGCTGCATTGTCGCAGGCCTGATATTTCAATTGCCCTCGGAAGGAGTATTTTCCCGGGGGCACGGAAACTAATGGCCGCACCGTCACCGCTAGATCAAACGGTCCGGTATAAACACTGAGCTTGTCGTCGGGTGCAAAGGGAAGGCTTCTGTCAACTCCGGGTGGGTAGATAATTTTGCCGACAATAATATCGGTCGGCGGATCAAGTTTTAGGTCGGTCGGAATGAGATAGTTCTGCTTCGGAGTATTTGAATTGATATGAAAGCCGGAAGAGACACGAAACTGGAGATTAATCGTGCCGGGTTTTCCGCGAGTCACGTTTTCGACCGGCACTGGCAAGAGGGTGACCGAAGGCGCCTTTCTGCCAAAGGATTCTTGGGCCATGGCTTGGGCGGAGAGGATTGCGACAGCAACTAACACAACCGTGATAGATCTCATATCGTCGTCACCTCAACTAACAAAAGGAAGCAGTTAGGGAACCGTTTTTTCTGCGTGAATATCCTGACCTTGCGCAAGGGCCTTCTTAATATCGTCCTCAATCTCGCCCCGTCCTTTTATTCCCAATACCTTGTCCACAATTTTTCCGTCTCGCCCGATATAGAAACTTGTAGGAAGGAATGGAAGGCCACCGTAGGAGTCGGCGACTTCGTCTTTCCCGACTAAAACCGGGTAATTCACCCCCATTTGCCGGGTGAATTTCGCAATTTCGTCAGGACCGGCGTCGTCCATCGCAACTCCGACAACCTGCAATCCCTGCGACGCATACTTCTTCTGTAAATCCACGATCCATGGCATTTCGACTTTGCACGGCTCGCACCAGGTCGCCCAAAAATTTAGCAGAATCGCTTTTCCTCGAAAATCGGATAGGTGCACGGTCTTTCCGTCGAGAGATTGCAGGCTAAAATCGGGTGCGATTTTCATGCCAGTTGTTGTCTCGGCAGGATGGGAGGAACGCCGCGACTTTCGTATGCCGAACACCAGCATGAGGGTGATGACCATCGCGACAACAATAATTACGACTGGATCACGTTTCACAAAAACTCCCTGCCCGCTCATAAAGAAAATCGCCTTAAGAATGAAAAATAATTTGCCAGAAGAGTGAACCGGCCAAAAATCAGCAGAATTCCAAGCGCAATCAGTAAACCGCCGCTGCCCACTTCGAGCGCGTGCATATGTGTTTTAAAACGGCTATAAAACTTCAGGAAGCGCTCGATTCCCAGAGAGGTGAGCAAGAATGGCACGGCGAGACCCATAGAATAAATAGAAAGTAAAAGGACGCCTTTGGCCACCGAATCCTGCGCGGCGGCAAATCCGAGAATGACTGACAGGATGGGTCCTACGCACGGCGTCCATCCAAAGGCAAACGCAAATCCGATCAGGAACGCGCCTCCGACCGTGCTGCCACCTTTCATATTGTGCAGACGCTTGTCGGAATAGAGTGCGTTGATTCGCAAAATCCCGGTCAAATGCAAGCCGAAAAGAATGATAACCACTCCGGCCACTTGTGCGAGCACTGACTTATAGCGAGCCATTACCTGGCCGACTTCCGTCGAAATCGCGCCCAGCGCAATGAACACGGTGCTAAAACCCACAATGAAGGCGACCGAGTTCAGCATTACTTTGCGCAACAATCCTGTTTGCTGCGACTTGAGTTCCTCGACGCCAACTCCAGAGATTAGAGACACATAGCCCGGAACTAGCGGAAGTACGCACGGCGACAAAAATGACACCAGCCCTGCGACAAAAGCCGCTATAGGAAGAGGCAATGTTGACATTAGCGCTATTCTACCTGCCTGCTGGCGACTCCACCAATTCTGACGGGCAAACTTAAGGCTCTGCTACCATCCGGTAATGCCGCTGCTTGAGGCTACCCATTTGACGAAGGTTTTTCCGCTTGGTGAGTCTATCTTCGGTGGAGGCGCCACCGGCGAGGTGCGCGCCGTGGACGATGTATCCCTCAGTATTGAGCGGGGCGAAACGCTTGGATTGGTAGGAGAATCGGGATCCGGGAAGAGCACCTTCGGAAGATTGATTCTGCGGTTGATTGAGCCAAGCTCGGGCAGCGTACATTTTGACGGACACGATCTTCTTGCCGCGACCCACCGAGAAATGCGGGGCCACCGCCGCGATATGCAAATCGTGTTTCAGGATCCTTTTGGATCTCTGGACCCCAGAATGAGAGTGGAGGACATAGTTAGCGAGCCCCTGATCATTCATAAGCACGGTGATGATCGGGAGACTGGCGGAAGAATGGGACGTTCAGCTCGCCGTACTCGTGTGAATGAATTGCTGTGCGCGGTTGGGCTGGATGAATCCGCTGCGCAGCGGTTCCCACATGAGTTCAGTGGAGGCCAGCGACAGAGGATAGTGATTGCCCGCGCTCTTGCACTGCGGCCCAAATTCCTGGTTGCTGATGAACCGGTTTCCGCGCTCGATGTGAGCGTGGGCGCGCAGATTGTAAATCTATTGGCGAAATTACAGCGCGAGTTTGGGCTGACGTACTTATTCATCTCACATTCAATGCCGGTAGTCCGGTATCTTGCGGATCGAATTGCGGTGATGTATCGCGGAAAGGTCGTAGAAGTCGGGAAGGCCGAGCAAGTGACAACGCAGCCCGCACACCCCTATACGCGGAGCCTGCTGAAAGCAGTGCCGGAAGTGCTGGTGTAGCCGTCATTTTGTTCGTGTGGCGCGGGCGCCCTCGTTCGCCTTCTTCCCCGGGGAATCGGTCTTCATACGAACGGCGTTCACGATCATGAAGTTAGGTCAGGGCGTTCGAGCGCATCGCCGAGTTCGGAATATTCGTATAGCGGCGCCGCCTTCGCGGGCGATGGCGCGCCCGCGCCGCACATACTAAGGCGCCTGAATTTCTTTTTCTTGTTTGCTTCACACGTCCGGTCTACAATGCCTCTCGATAAAACAGGAGACCAAATGGCCGCTCTGCCGGCGACACCATTACCGAATCCAGAGCCTGTTGCGGGACTTTCGCAGGCTGCTCGAATTATTGATACGTTCATTGCTCCTTCAAAAACTTTTACCGATTTACGCCGCAGCGCCCAGTGGTGGGCTCCGTTCTTGCTGATCGTTATTTTTGCGGCTGCGTTTGTTTACGTCGGCGGGCAAAAAGTAGGATTCCGCAAAGCCATGGAAAACCAGATGCGTGCCCAGCCCAAACAGCAGGAGCGAATAGATCAACTTCCTCCGGATCAGCGCGAACAGCGGCTGGAGACCGCAACAAAAGTAACGAAAGTGATTTCCTACGCCTTCCCCGCGATTCAGCTTCTGATTCTCGTCGTCATCGCCGCAATCCTGTTTGCGACGTTCAAGTTCGCGGCGGGTGCCGACGTCTCGTTCAAGGTCGCGCTCGCGATCGTTGTCTATGCTGGGTTGCCGGGCCTGCTGAAAGTCTGTCTGGCAATATTTTCTCTGTTGGCTGGCGCCAGTCCCGACTCCTTCACTTTCCAGAACCCGGTGGCCACCAATCCAGGATACTTCCTGAATCCCGCGGATTCCCCATTTCTTTACAGCCTCGCCTCGTCGTTCGATGTCTTTTTGATCTGGACGCTGGCCCTCACCGCGATTGGATTTACTTGCGTCAGCAAAGTTAAGAGAGGGACAGCATTTGCCATTGTGTTTGGATGGTGGATCGTATTCACCCTGATCGGAGCAGGATTTGCTTCGTTGTCATAAGCAGGACGTTTATAGATTTGCAGTTCCAGGAAAATGGTGCAAGGAGCACTAAATCAAATGAAGAAGATATTCGTTGTTTGCGTTGTGGCTACCCTCAGCGTGCCATGTTTTTCGCAGCAGAGCAAGAATCCGGTCACCACGGTGATCAAGGATATGATGGCCCGCGAGCACAAAAACCTGGTCGCGGCTATCGAAGAGATGCCAGCGGATAAATTCAGCTACAAACCGACGCCGTTGCAGGAAACTTTTGGCCATCTGGCTATGCACATCACCCAGGCGAATAATTTTTTGTGCGCCAAGGCCGGTGATGTTCCCGAGCCGAAGACAGAAGAATTAAAAGACACCGACAGCAAGGACAAGCTGGTTAGTGCTCTCAAGGCTTCATTCGATTTTTGCGAAAGCTCACTTGCGAAGGCCGACGATTCCAAACTCGGCGACACGATTGAAGCATTCGGTGGCCGGCAGCAGCCTCGCGCATGGGCGTGGATAGGCCTGGCAAGCAATTGGGCAGATCACTACGGCGCCGCCGCCATGTATCTGCGATTGAATGGCCTATTGCCACCGACCGCGCAGGCGAAGAAATAGCATTTTGGCTTTGTAAAGGCACGCGGCTTTCAACGGACACGTCTTCTGCGGAAGATGCGCAGTTTAGAAAGATTCAACAGGACGGGCGAGGTTGCCCGTCCGCGGCGCATTCCTTTTTACGGCTGAACCCTCTTCTGCGCGCCTACTCGATTTGAACCAAGCCTGCGCTCGTGGAAGCCGGCGCCGGATGTTGGCGACCACGCCATGCATCTACGACGGAGACTTGATGCACGCAGGAAACCGTGCAATGCGGGGCACAGCCTTTTTCGGTTAGGTATTCGCGGCGAATGTCTTCTACCGTATATTTTTCCAGCGGAGTACCGGGATATCCGCGCTGCTGCGAGCAGTAGTGCACCAATCCATTCTCGCAAATATATAAGTAGCGGGCTCCGGCGCGGCAACGCCACTGGTTGGGGCGGCCCTGCGCGATGTTGTCCTGAAAGCCGTTGATCCTGGTGAAGCTGCTTTTCTCCATGGCTTTCATCTCGTGATAAACCCGTCGCTCGTCATCGCCGAGCGGTTGCAACTGCCCGCTGCCGTCATGAATAATGCCTACGGTCGAAGTGAATCCCAATTCCAGCGCGCGCTTGCCAATCGTAAGCGCGTCCTGAGGACTGCAAACGCCGCCGCCCACAACCGAGTTAATGTTCACGTGGAAATCGGCGTGCTCGGCGAGGAGTTGCAACTTCTTATCGAGCACTTTCAGACTCTTTTTCGAAACATCATCCGGCGTGACGTTATCAATGGAGATTTGCAGCCATTCAAGTCCTGCCCGGTTGAGACGCTGGATACGCTCGGCCACGAGCAGATAGCCGTTCGTGATCATTCCGGCAATGGCGCCGTTCTTGCGGATGCGGCGAATAACCTCGTCCAGTTCGGGATGAAGCAGTGGTTCGCCGCCGCTAATTGTGATTACTGACGTTCGCAGGGCGGCCAATTTATCCACGCGCTGAAACATCGTTTCGAGAGGAACGGGCTTGGAGAAATCGTCATATTCGTTGCAATATTCGCAGGCAAGATTGCAACGGCGAATGGGAATGATATGCGCCAGCAATGGATGATCTGTAGAGACCAAGGCGCGCGCAACGCTGCGAAATCCCCGTAAATTGCGATGGAGTTTCTTTAAACCGCGGCGCATGTTTGTGCGGGTAGACACGTTAGAAAGCTTGATTGTATTAAATCACATCATGAGAGAGGGTCTTTTCTTCAGTCATTCTGCGGTGTGG
>JBOGLB010000247.1:0-3114 GCA_050745965.1 Terriglobales bacterium
GTCGAGGACTTTGTAGCTATCCCGCGCGATGCCGCGCTCGGTCATCTCCAAACCAACCAACGTGCGTTTAAGTCCCTGTTCCCTGGCCTTCGCCAAAGCGGATCGTCCGATGAAGTCTGGCTTGTCCATCTTACAGAAGCGGTCGAGACCAGCTTCCCAAACATTTATGGTATCGGAAATTTCGTGTCCGTAGAGAGGCAACCTGGCTTCCAGGCGCAAAGTGTTACGCGCGCCAAGACCGCACGGCAGGACGCCGAATTCTTTGCCCGCCGCGAAAACCTCGCTCCATACCCGAGCGCTGTTTTCCCCGTCGGAAGGAATGTAAATTTCGAAACCATCTTCCCCCGTGTATCCAGTGCGCGCAATTAAGATATTTTTTAATCCGCAAACCATTCCTCGTGTGAACCAATAGAACTTGACGGCAGAAAGATTGGCATCGGTGAGCTTTTGCAACAAATCCACAGCCCGGGGACCCTGAATCGCAATCTGGGTAAATTCGTCGGATAGGTTCTCGACGTCGCACTCGAAAACTCTCGAATTGTCGCGCACCCAGTTGAAATCCTTTTCCCGAGTGCCGGCATTGATCACCAGCAGATATTCTTCTTCGCCAAGACGGTGAACCACGACATCATCAACAAAAGTCCCCTGCGGATAGAGCAGCGCCGAATATTGCGCCTGCCCGAGCGCGAGACGGGAGGCATCGTTCATTGAAATATGCTGCACGGCAGCTAGAGCAGATGGACCCGAAAGGCGAATGTCGCCCATGTGGCTTACGTCAAAAACGCCCGCTCCGGTTCGAACCACATTGTGCTCGGCAATAATTCCGCCCACCGACGGGTATTCCACCGGCATATCCCAGCCATTGAAGTCCACCATCTTTGCCCCCATTTTTCGATGGACCGCGTTAAGCGCGGTTTTGCGGACGGTGGCAGGTAACGCCTCAACTGGGGACAATGAAATCCTCGCGGGAACGGCCGGAATGACGAAACCGACCTTTACCGTAACACGCGTGAAGTGGCGCTTCAAGGAGAGCAGGACGACGCGGGACCCTCGGTAGCCTGGGGGAACCAAGACATTCCAGCCATTGTTTAAGCTCAGAAGCGCGAGATTTTGGCTTTATTCCCGTCCCGCTTCGGTTAACATAAAGTTATATGAATATGAAGGCTGTCGTGCTGGCGGTACTGATGCTTTTCACCGTTTCCATGGCCTGGCCGCAGGATTTAGCTTCCGAGCTTCATCCGCCAAAGGGCGCAAAAGTAGCAATTGTCGTTTTTGAAGATCTTCAATGCCCGTTGTGCCGGGTCAGCGCGCCTTTGATCAAACAGGCTGGGACAACCTACAAAATTCCAGTCGTTATTCATGATTTTCCTTTGCCCATGCACAACTGGTCGTTTGATGCGGCCGTGACTGCCCATTATTTCGACGCCCACTCCAAAGCTCTTGGGGTTGAATACCGCGACTACATTTTCGAGCATCAGCCGGAAATTACTCCACAGAACCTGCGCAGTTTTTCCGAAAAGTTTGCCTCCGATCACAAAATGCCGCTGCCGTTTGTGATTGATCCGCAGGGGAAACTGGCTGGCGAAGTCAGGGAGGAGCGGGATATGGGAACGAGAATCGGAATTCATCAAACGCCGACAATTTATGTCGTTAGCGCCAAGCCCGGCGGAAAGCCTTACATCGAGGTTACAGATCGAACCCAACTATTTCAAACGATTGACGCAATGGAAAGAGATTAGAGAATAATTTGTGAAATTTTAGGATTGTCGAATTTTAGAATTGCAGAATTGAGTAGTGTGTAATTCTAAAATTCCAAATTTCTACAATTCGAAAATTCAGCCTCATCCCCTCTCGAACGCATATTTCTTCTCGATTTCGGATAATGCGTTTTTCATCTCAGCTTCGAATTGCTCTTTTTGCGCCATCAGCGCCGCATTTGCCGAGGCCGATTCTCCCTGAAGCGTGATCAATCCTTCTTCCTTTAACTTTCGCGCTATCTCTAAGAGATGCCTCGGATCAGCTTCCACATACAAGGCTTCCGCCGGATCGCCGATCCACACAGGAACCTCGGCAACCAGCATCTGCCAGTAGACTTTTCTCAGCAGCAATCGCGAAATCTCATCGTCGGAGTTCTTTCCGAACACCCATTTTCTATTTTTGAAATCGTAAAAGCGGCTGGAGAAATGAACTGGCACCAGCTTCCCGGATTTCACGAACTCGATCTGCCTGCGATCAATTTGTTTGCGCAGCGCATTGATTACAAGTGCCTCGACATCTCTGGCTTCGAGCGAAGGTACAACTTCACGAACGGTTGCCGAAAGATTCACCGCCACCGGGGCGTGCAAGCCACCGGAGTTCTCAAGACGTACATTGCCATGCAATACCCAAAAATCTGAGCCCGAAATAGATTTATGGAACGGCCAATCGAGTTGAAAGGAGAGTGGGAGTCCTGTCAGTGTGGCGTAGACTTTCGTCGCAGATTCATCCGCTTTATTCATAGGACTTAGAGTACCGTACCGGCGAAGGTTCTGGAATCCTCGCAAACGGAGCTCAGTTGCGAACTATTACACGCCTCCCTGACCGCGCCGCTTCGTAAACTGCTTCCACTACTGCCAAGCTTCGACGCCCTTCCCGGCCATCACAAACAGGATCGGAGCCGGCTTGAATGGCTCGAATGAAATCTTCCAAAATGGCCTTGTGTCCCCGCACATCGCTCACCGTCGCCGAAACTGCGCTCGCGTTTGAATCTCCTCCTTCGTCGCTTACCAGTTCCGGAGCCGGTTGTCGAAGGTCCGCTAGAACGATTTGATCATGCTCGAGAATTACAGTACCTTCACTGCACGAAAGCTCCAACCGACGCGGGTAGCCGGGGTATGCGGAAGTTGTAGTGACGAGGGTTCCCATGGTCCCACTAGAAAATTCCAACAAAGCGATCAGCGTGTCCTCGGCTTCGATCTCGTGGAGGGCCGCCTTCATTTTCGCCTGAACAGCAACAATGTCGCCGAGAAGGAAGATCAACAAATCTACGGTGTGAATGCCCTGGTTAATGAGCGCCCCGCCACCATCGAACGCCAGACTTCCCCGCCAGCGCGACTGCTTGTAGTATTCAGGCGG
>JBOGLB010000248.1:0-3318 GCA_050745965.1 Terriglobales bacterium
TTGCGCTTGTCAGATGCGCTTCGATCGTGAAAGTTTTCTTGTGTTGGGGGCCGTGCTCCTTCACCAGGACATATACGGGTTGCGCCCTGCCGATGGCCTGAAGTTTTTCTTGTAGCGCGGATTTGTAGTCAGTAAGTTGCAAGGGGGTGCCGTCCCTGGCGATCCGCCCTAGTTCAGGATTCATGATTTCGCCCACTATCAACTTCCGGACGGGATCAATGCCACCATCCAGATAGAGCGCCGCCAGAATTGCCTCCAAAGCATCCACCAGCAAAGCCGTCTTTCTTCGTCCGCCAGATTTTTCTTCACCCTTGCCGAGCCGCAGATAATCGCCCAGTCCGAGTTTGTGCGAGACCTTCACCAGATGCTTCTCGCTAACCAAATGGGCTCGCAGCTTTGAGAGCTCTCCCTCGCGAAGATTCGGGAAACGGTGGCACAGTTCTTCGGCTGAAACAAAACCCAGTACAGCATCGCCCAAAAACTCAAGCTGTTCGTTATCTACGGCAGGAGTATCGCTGATGTTCCTGGCATCACGTTCACGAGCCTGGGAGCGGTGGGTCAAAGCTTGCTCCAGCAATTCGCGCCGCCCGAAACTGTGGCCTAGAGTCGCTTCCAATTCGGATAAGTCAGGCGAGTGTGACGTAACCCGAGACGCTTCGTCCCCTCGCATAGACACGTGTATACCTTTGTCGGATATGAGCACTATAGATTTCAGAACACTGCGGCTACTTAGACGGCGGTGGCGCCGCAGCGCCGGAAGTTGGCTTTGCATCCGGTGCCGGGGGAATCCCGCCCGTCAGTTCAATGAGGCGATCGCGTTCATGCCGCGCTGCCGTTCCCACGGTGGAGCTTTCCTGCGTGAGACCCACGGCCTGGTTCGCGTACTTCAATGCCTCCGGGTATTTTTCCTGCTTGTCCAGCGCCAGCGCCAAGCGGAAGATTGCTACCGGATCCGGTTGGGAAGGATAAGCATCAATGGATTTTCTTAACGATGCTTCCGAATCCGCGTACTTCTCCTGGTCGTATTGGATAGCTCCTATCACCGCGTCGGCGGAAGATCTCAAAAAGCCTTTATAAGAATCAACTTTCTCCTGCGGAGTTCCAGCTGGAATGCTGATGTCGGTGTCTATAGTCTCCAAACAATGCTGCGCCATTTTAAGCGCCTCGGCAAGGCGCTGGTCCTTGTTGAGATCGTTGTCTCCCGTTTGCTCCACCGTGACTTCCGACACTCCGAGAAGCGCCTCGGGATCATCGGGATCAATCGCCAACACTTTGCGTCCCATCTCCATCATTTTTGCGCCGTTATTGGCGGTTTGATAACTGTGCATGGCGGTTCGATACAGCAGAATGCGAAGTTCGCTGGTTGGATATTTGGCGGAAAAGTCATCTGCCGCCTTCTCAATGGCCGCTGGGTCGTTGGCGCTGCGCATCGCGGCCTGGTACGCGTCAAATTCAGGCTGCGTTTTTGCTTGAGGGGGTCTTCTCCCCTGCGGTGGTGTAGTCGCTGGCGATGCCGATGGCGTTGCGCTTTGCGTGGCGGACCCCGGCTGCTGCGCAAGTCCGAAACTAACCAAACCAAGCAATATAACGGCTACGGCTACTGGCTTCATGCTTTCTCCTTGATTTCCTGGCCTAAAGATTTCCTGGCCTAAAATTTAGTTTGCATACATACGAAAGTCAGAGACAGGACGACAAATCTTAATGTGAACGACTCCGCGGCTGGTACGGTTGTTGCAGCCCATGTTCCGCTGCCGCCTTCACCGCGGGCATCTCCGCGCCGGCGGTCATTGCCGCGCGATAATGATCCAGAGCCGCTGCCCGGTCTTCCTGCAAATCAAAAATCCTTCCCAAATAGATATGAGACCAAGCCACCACGGTTGGTTCCTGCGCAACCTCCAGCGCCTTCTGAAAGTAATCCCGGGCGCCGTCAATATCTCGATGCATGGTAGCAACTTGCGCCAAAATAAATAAAGCCCTTCCCGGATCTTCTTTCTTCTCATCCAACGCTTGTTGCGCAAGTTTCTGCGCCGCATCCGCGTCGCCAGCCGACAGTTTCTCTTGAGCGACTATCAACAGCTTGCGGTCGGATGGCCGCGAAATGTGCAACAGTTCCGGGTCTGCCTTGGCCGCAAATTGCATCTGCGAAATCCTCTTCTGCTCCTTGCCGACATCTATGCCGGAAATCATTGCCCCGTAAACACTCTTCAAGCCTGCCGGATCTTTCTCAAATTGTGCCAGGACGTCGTAGAAGTAACGTGTAAGAACAAAGCCCTGATCCATGGAGGCCTGAACGGCCTGCTCCCGTTCCGCGTCGGTCGCCTTAGGGGCTCCGGTTCGAGCCTCAATAGCGCGAATCAGACACTCCGTAACCAGAAGCGAGGAGTCGGTCTTGAAACTCTCATCCATAGGCGCGGCCTTCAACGACTCGAGCAACGGATCAACATTCTTCATTAAGGCCGGATACTTCGAAGCGAGAGGATCAAGCAGATAATGCAGATAAGTATGCCGGATCTGCTCCATTTTGAGCGGTGAGTCCTTCGCCGGAGAAATCACCACGTAGTAGTCCGCACCGTAATTTCGGGCATTCGTTTGCCCGGGCGCGCCCATAGGGTCTATAAAAACGGTAAAGTTGCGGCCGAGATATCCAGCCGAGGGCAACTTTAAATACGCCTCGGTCTGGAACAACATGCTTGAAAGGGGATCATGATAGCGCCTTATAAAGTCGGCATACGCCAGGGCATGGCTGGTCCAAATGGAGTGCAATCCCGCTGCTTCGTAAAACTTCTGCATTAACGGCAAAAATCCTACGATGGCGGCGGCATCCGGCGGAATGTCCGCGTCTTTTACCTTGGGCGTCAGCGCGGGAGGCGGATTGAGAACCAATGCCAAAGAAACATATTGAGCCACATTGTGCAAAGGATCGGCCGCTTTGTGCTGATCGTAAAATTGGCACATGGCCTGGGAGGCGTTGTTCGCGAGTTCCGATCCAGCCAGACGGGCAGATACCTCGCTGCGGATTCGCGCCCGCAAAGGATTCGAATCTTCCAACTCGACGTCATACCCACAAACATTCACAGCCGTGAGGACCGTAAACAGTGCTTCGCTGTTGTCGAGCGTGACGCCAGTGTTCTGCGCGGGGCAAACCAGCGTCCCAAACACGAGTACGACAGCACACACACAAATACGACACCAATTATTCAGGAAGCCCCCTTGGCCGGAATGGTCTGAAAAGAATGCTGAACAAGTTTAAGAGCTTCCGTGGAGCGGGTCAAACGAAAGTGGGGTTAGGAGATAGAGGTAACCGAAGTTGCACCCCAC
>JBOGLB010000249.1:0-2902 GCA_050745965.1 Terriglobales bacterium
GCTCAGGAACCACACTTCAAAGTGTTCGAAGAATTTACTGCTGCATCGTATGCAAGACGTTACGAGATCCTTCTGACGAAGCTGGTTCGAGAAAGACTTTATGACGCCACATGCTTTCTCATGTCCAACAGCACCGATGGTCCCAAAGGGCACTACTCAGAGCCCTTGATAGAGCTGGGATTTAGAAATTTCATTTCATCGCTTTTGGCTAAGGCCATAGCTTGCAAGAGAACCGAATAAATGCCGAAGCGTACTGACATTTCGAAGGCAGAACATTTCGCTTCCGCCATCCTTATTATTGGGCTCCTCTGGGCGCCGTTAGCGCAAGGGGATTCCGCGGACTCCGTTACCATCGAATTGCAGCACGATAGTGTTCGCGAGCAACAAACGAAGGTGCAACTCGAACGCCTCCTCAATTCTTACGATCTCACAAAGTACACCTTCACCCGAAAAGTAACTATCGATGAAAAAGCGATTCCCCACAGCCATCCTGTATTGACATTGCATACCCGGCACCTGAATTCGGATGATGAGCTTCTCTCTACTTACGTCCACGAACAACTCCACTGGTACCTTTCATCTCATGAAAAACAAACTGAAGCAGCCGAGAATGATCTGCGAAAGCTTTACCCCAAAGTTCCGGCAGGTTATCCGGAAGGGGCGCAGGACGAAGAGGGCACATATCTCCACCTGGTTGTTTGCTATCTTGAAATGCAAGCGGACCGCAAACTGATTGGCGCGGAACGAACATCAGCAGTAATGAACTTTTGGGCGACGGATCATTACACCTGGGTGTACAAGACCGTCATTCATGACGAGCCTGCTATCGCAGCAATTTTGAACAGAGAAAACTTGATCATCGAATAAATGCCAAAACGCACTGACATCTCGAAAATACTAATCCTCGGCTCCGGGCCCATCATCATCGGACAATCTGCCGAATTCGACTACTCCGGAACGCAAGCTTGCAAGGCGCTCAAGTCTGAGGGATTCGAAGTCGTGCTCGCCAATTCGAATCCGGCGACTATCATGACCGAGCCCGAAGTCGCTGACCGCACGGACATTGAGCCCCTCACCAAGGAATACCTGGAAGAGATTCTGCGCGTGGAACGCGGACTCTCTCCGAGCGCAGGATTCGCGATTCTCCCGACCGTTGGCGGACAGACTGCGCTCAACCTCGCCATCGAACTCGCCGACTCCGGCATCCTCGAAAAATTCAATGTTCAGCTAATTGGCGCGCAGATTCAAGCCATCAAGAAGGCTGAAGACCGTCTTTATTTCAAAGACGCGATGCAGAAGATCGGCCTCGACGTGCCAAAATCCGCGCTCGTCAGCAATTTGAAAGATGGCCTTGAGTTCGCGGGGAAAATTGGATTTCCGGTCATCGTTCGCCCATCATTCACTCTCGGCGGCAGCGGCGGCGGCATTGCCTACAACCGCGAAGAATTATTGGAAGTCCTCGCCCGCGGACTCGATTTTTCTCCTGTGCACGAAGCGCTGATTGAAGAATCTGTGCTCGGATGGAAAGAGTTCGAACTCGAGGTAATGCGCGACACCAAGGACAACGTCATCATTATCTGCTCGATTGAGAATTTCGACCCCATGGGCGTGCACACCGGCGACTCCATCACCGTAGCCCCGGCCCAGACTCTCACCGACCGCGAATATCAAGCCATGCGAGATGCTTCCATCGCCGTGATCCGCGAAATCGGCGTCGAAACCGGCGGATCGAACATCCAATTCGGCGTGCATCCCGGCACTGGACGCATGGTTGTCATCGAGATGAATCCGCGCGTCTCGCGCTCCTCCGCGCTAGCTTCGAAAGCCACCGGATTCCCCATTGCAAAGATCGCGGCAAAGCTTGCGGTCGGCTATACGCTTGATGAAATTCCCAACGACATTACCCGCAAGACTCCGTCATGTTTCGAGCCCACGCTTGATTATGTAGTCGTCAAGATTCCCAAATGGCAGTTCGAGAAATTCCCCGGCGCGGACGAAAACCTTGGACCCCAAATGAAATCCGTTGGGGAAGTCATGGCGATTGGCCGGACATTTAAAGAAGCTTTGTTAAAAGGCATTCGCGCTCTCGACACTGGCAAAAAAATTGGGTCGGAGAAAATCGAGCCAAAGATCCTGACGCAGCGACTTGTAACTCCTCATCCCGAGCGGCTTTCCTACATTCGCTACGCTCTGCGCCAGGGGCACACCGTCAAGCAGCTCGCCAAGATGACTTCGATGGATCCCTGGTTCCTCTACCAGCTCAAAGAAATTAACGATATGCAGTTGGAGCTGGAAAAACATCCCATGGAATCCATCCCCACCGAAGTTCTGCGCGACGCCAAGCGCATGGGAATCTCCGACGGAAGGCTCGCCGGTGTTTGGAGGCTGAACGAAAAGGGCGCGGCAGAAAAGATTCGCCATCTACGCCGCAAACATGGACTGAAGCCGGTTTACAAGCGCGTGGACACATGCGCCGCGGAATTTGAAAGCTTTACCCCGTACCTTTATTCGACCTACGAAGAAGAAGACGAGGCTACTCCGACCCAGAAGAAGAAGGTGATTATTTTAGGCAGCGGGCCTAATCGCATAGGGCAGGGAATTGAGTTTGATTATTGCTGCTGCCACGCGGCTTTCGCTCTCCGCGACGATGGTTACGAGACCATCATGATCAACTGCAATCCTGAGACGGTCTCGACCGACTACGACACCAGCGATCGTTTATATTTCGAGCCATTAACCCTCGAAGATGTGTTTGCCGTGTGCGAGCACGAAGCTTCAACCGGCGCTGAAGTCGGAGTGATCGTGCAATTTGGCGGACAGACGCCACTCAACCTTTCCCTTCCGCTGAAAGCTGCCGGCGTCAAGATTATCGGCACCTCGCCGGAATCCATTGACTTGGCCG
>JBOGLB010000250.1:0-3660 GCA_050745965.1 Terriglobales bacterium
GTGGAGGAGTCAACTCCCCCGCCGATTTAGCCAGCAAGCTATTGCGTGAGGCGCATGTGGCCACAGTGCCGGGTGAAGGATTTGGAACCCGGGAGCATATTCGCATTTCTTATGCTACCTCCATCGGTGAGCTTGACCGAGGGTTGGAGCGGATGCGTAAATTCCTTTTGGCACTCTAAGAAAGTGGAGCTGTTCAAGCAGCCTCTCCGTGCCTGTAAGCTTCTAACGCGTGGCACCTGAGCCGGTTTTCCCCCGCCGGACCACGCGCCGATCAGTCCAAATACCATGAGCGATCTATACCCGTTGCTGATGCATCCTATTTTCGATCCTCGCCCGTGGGGGACTCAGGATTTGTCTCCTATTTATCCGGGGCATCGGTTCGATGAAAAGATTGGCGAGGCGTGGTTGACGGGAGATCATTGCAAAGTCGCGAATGGCACGCTAAGAGGGACGTCGCTTTCCGAACTGAGCGAGCAGTATGGCCCGGCGTTGATTGGGAACTCGGCCCGAAACCCAAAGCAATTTCCTCTTCTCATGAAATTTCTTTTCCCACACGAGAAGCTTTCGGTGCAGGTGCATCCGGATGACGCGGCGGCGCAAAACGCCGGACTTCCATGCGGCAAGACAGAGTGCTGGTATGTTGCGCATGCCAAACCGGGCGCGCAGGTTGGACTTGGCCTCAAACCCGGCGTCACATTGACTCAATTTGAAGCAGCGATTCACGACCAGCGCGCCGAAGCCCTTCTCAACTGGTTAAATATATTTCCCGGCGAAATGATTTACGTAGCGGGTGGAACAGTGCATACTCTGGGACCCGGCTCGATCATCGTTGAGACCCAGCAACAGTCAGACACGACGTACCGGCTCTATGACTATGGACGTCCACGAGAATTGCATTTGAAAGAAGGGCTAGCCTCAGTGAAGGAAAAAGTGGGCTCCGGTAAGGTGGTACGGCCCGCGCCTGGGCATATAAACGGCAGTCGCAACATGCAGTCTCAGATGATCGCGGCTCCGCATTTTACTGTGGATCTTTACGAACTGAAGGATGCCCAGGAGTTTCACACGAATTACGAATCCGGACGCACATCGGTCCAGATTCTGGTTGCGGTGGAAGGATGTGGAATCGTGGAAGCCGACGGAATGGAAAGCGTTACGCTTGCTAAGGGAGATGCGGTGGCCGTGCCCGCGGCTATAGGCAAGTTTCGGGTACGTCCGCAATGGTCAATCGAGCTATTGAAGAGCAGTGTGCCGGGGCAGGCCCTGCCAGAGCCCTCGACACGGATGTAGTGTTTGCTTCTGGATCACTATGGCGAAGAAGAATATCAATTTCTATCCCGTAATTCTTGCGGGCGGACGAGGCACGCGTTTTTGGCCTTTGAGCCGCAAGCGCCGCGCCAAGCAACTGCTCGCGCTGGACGGCAAGCAGACAATGATCCAGCAAACTATGAGCCGGCTCCTTGGTTTGTCTTCGCCCGGTCGCTTCTGGGTGATAACCAACAAGGAGCTTCAGCAAGAGATTGCACGGCAGGTGCCGCGCATTGGAAAGAAACAGATTCTTGCAGAGCCGGTTGGCCGCAATACGGCTCCGGCAATCGGGTTGGCGGCTTTTATCCTGGAGCGCATTTCGCCGGGCGCCGTAATTGGGATGTTTCCCTCTGACCACGTGATCAGAGACAAAAACCAATACCTAAGTGTTGTGAGGAAGGGAATCGAGGTCGCGGCGGCGGGGGAAAACATTGTTGTTCTGGGAATTCATCCATCTCGCGCGGAAACTGGTTACGGCTATATCCAGGTGGGGGCAGCAAACTCCAATGGAGCATTACAGGTTCAGCATTTCACCGAAAAGCCAGACGGCAAACGTGCTGCCGAATTCATTGCTGCTGGGAACTATTATTGGAACAGCGGCATGTTTTTGTGGAGCGCGCTGACCTTGGCCAACGCACTGCGGGAGCACCTTCCGAAAACCGCTAATCTGCTGGAACAAATTGCCGCTACTTTCGGAACGGCGAGATTTCCCGCCACCTTCAGCCGTCTTTATCCGAAATGCGAAAACATCAGCATTGACTATGCAGTGCTTGAGCCGCGTTCCGCAAAAGGGGAAAGCAAATCAAATATCTTCTGCCTGCCCGCGAATTTCGGATGGAACGATCTCGGCTCATGGACGGCTCTTCACGAGCACCATGTAGCAAAACGCCCCACACTGAATAGCAACCTGATTTCCGGTGAAGGCATCTTCACCCTGAATGCGGAAGGAAACTACATCCATGCTCCGGGAAAGTTTGTAGCAGTGGTCGGTGTTAATAACCTCGTAGTCGTCGAGACGAAGGACGCATTGTTGATCACCACCCGCGAGCATACCCAGGATGTAGGTAAAGTTGTGAAGTATCTCGACGAGAAGAGACTTGATCACTTAGTTTGAGCGCTAGTTCCACGCGGTGATTCCAGAATGACTCAAGCAATCAAGTTTGGTACGGATGGATGGCGCGGCATTATCGCCGACGACTTCACGTTTGAAAATGTACGGCGCGTGGCGGGCGCAGTCTCATCCTACGTGCTTAGGCACGAAGACCCGAGCCGAGGGCTAATTGTCGGTTACGATACGCGGTTTGCGTCGAAGCGAGCCGCTTGTGTTGCCGCCGAGATTATTGCCGCTGCGGGAATCCCCGTGACCCTTGCCAGCGACTACACGCCGACTCCCGCCATCTCTTTCGCGGTAAAGAGTCGGGGAGCAGCGGGCGGTGTGATTATCACGTCCAGTCACAATCCCTGGAATTGGAATGGGGTGAAATTTAAAGGCAAGTTCGGCGGTTCAGCAACTCCCGCAATTATGAAGATTATCGAGGAGGAGCTTCATTCCGCCGTGAGTCCAAATGGACAAAAAGCTCGGATCGAAGAAGTGGACCTGAAAGAGTCCTACATAAAGGCCATTTCAGAGTTTGTGGATCTCGATCTGGTAGCGAAGGCAAATTTTAAATTTGCCGTGGATTCCATGTACGGTTCGGGTCGCGGGGTACTGGCGGACATATTTGATGGCCATGGTATTTCGCACGTTGCAATTCGACAGGAACTGAATCCATTATTCCCCGGCATCAATCCAGAACCAATTGAACCGCACGTAGCTTTGCTAGAGCAAACCGTCGCGAAACAAGGCTGTCACGCCGGGTTTGCGACTGACGGGGATGCGGATCGCATCGGCGCGGTTGCGGAAGATGGCAGCTTCGTGGATTCGCACAAAATATTTTCGGTAATTTTGCGATGGTTGCTGGAGCGGAAGGAATGGCCCGGCGAGGTAGTCCGCGCATTCAATACCACTCGGATGTTGGACCGCATTGCGGCGCGCTATGGACGCAAATTGAACGAGTGCCCCATCGGTTTTAAGTTCATCGTTGACCTGATGATGGAGAAAGAAATTCTGATTGGCGGCGAAGAATCGGGCGGAATTGGATATTCAAAGTTTCTTCCTGAGCGCGACGGCATTCTGAATTCTCTCGTGCTGGCGAATGTCATGGCCGAAGAACGCAAGCCTTTGGGAGAACTGGTAGCCGACCTTCAGCGCGAATACGGGCCACATTTTTACGGACGCCTGGACCTGCATATTCCCGAAGAAATTAAAGCAGGCGCCATAAAGCGTGCGAAGGCTGAAGCGACAAAACGGCTCGG
>JBOGLB010000251.1:0-2802 GCA_050745965.1 Terriglobales bacterium
TTTCAAGACCGACAGAGTTGGCTTGACCCTTGAGCGAAGAATGGAAAAGGGCACCGCCGCTAGCTTTGGAAGATTGCGATACTTGGATCGCCCCACCCACGATGGGTGTAGCGCTGGCCGAGAAAGCTAGTCCGAGCACCAAAAACAAGCCAGAAGCGACTGAGGTCAAGTAACGAGACATTTTTCCGTCATTCAATTCGGCCGGACCTTCTGAATACTGATCCTCTGGCCGAATGGCACAAACCCAGCATAACAAGTGCAGTTTTTGGGCCGTTTGTGGCGCGTTGCAGGGATTAGGCTTAACGCTTGAGGAAAACAGGGTTGTGAAGCGGGGGCATTCATTGTTGGGATAAGAATTGTCCTGGCAGCACGGGCCGTCCCAGGGAATACAAACACGGTCATATTTGCGGTCAAGGACTAAACTTTCGCGGCTTAATGCTACATTGAAAGCCCATGGCGGCGCCTAATTCCCGTTTTGTAAAAGCTTGCAGATCTGAGGCGGTTGATCGCACCCCGGTATGGTTTATGCGACAAGCTGGGCGCTACATGGCCGAATATCGCGCCCTCAGGAAACGATATTCTTTAATAGAAATCTGTAAGAAGCCCGAGCTGGCCGCAGGCGTGACGGTCACCGCCGCTGAGGCGCTAGGTGTGGATGCGGCGATTATTTTTGCCGACCTGCTGCTTCCGCTCGAGGTCATGGGCCTGCCATTTCACTTCTCCGTGGGCGAGGGGCCCATTATTGAAAAGCCATTGCGGAGTAAACGCGATATAGGCCGCCTTCAAACGAACCGGGTAGCCGACTTGGGATACGTTTCCGACGCAATTGCTATCGTGTGCAAACATTTCGGGAGTTCCGTGCCAGTGATTGGTTTTTGCGGAGCGCCCTTCACTCTCGCCAGCTACATGATCGAAGGCGGTGGCTCCCGCACGTATTTGAATACTAAGAATATGATGTATTCCTCCCCGGGTTGGGACGAGCTTCTGCGAAAACTGGTGACGGTTGTATCTGAGTACGCGGCGCAGCAGGTTAGGGCAGGAGCTGATGTGATCCAGGTATTCGATAGTTGGGTTGGCTGCCTGAGCGTGGAGGACTATCGCACGTACGTACTTCCCCGAACTTCTGAACTCATTCGTAAATTGCAGAGCACCGGTGTGCCTGTAATTTATTTTGGCACTGAGAGTACTGCCTTATTGCCGTGGATGAGGCACACCGGAGCGGATGTCATTGGACTTGATTGGCGGGTTCCGCTCGATGAAGGATGGCGCAGTTTGAATTTCAAAGGCGCGGTGCAAGGCAACCTCGATCCGGTTTTGCTGTTTGCGGATTGGAAGTTGCTGAAGTCACGTGCTAATGACATCCTTAAACTCGCCGGTGGGCGCCCAGGACATATTTTCAATCTCGGACATGGCATCCTTCCGGAAACCCCTGTGGACAATGTGAAAGCACTTACGAAGTTTATTCAGGAAACACCATTACGTCGTTTTCCTCACGACCTTGAGGGGTCGAATTAGTTTGTCCGCTACAAGAAAACTGGCGGTATTGCTTTTGGCTCATGGGAGCCCGGATTCGCCGGAAGACGTTCCAGAATTCCTGTTGCGGGTGACACGCGGACGGACGCTTCCTCCCGAAGTCATCGAGGAAGTTAAACATCGTTACGAACTGATCGGACGATCACCTCTGACTCATGTGACCATACGCCAGGGAGAACTGCTGGCGTCTGAAATCGGGCTGACTGTGTATGTGGGAATGCGAAACTGGAAGCCATTTATCGCAGAAGCGACGCGAAAAATGGCAGAGGATGGCGTCGAACATGCGGTCGTAATTTGCCTGGCCCCTCAGAATTCTCGCACTAGCGTTGGTCTATATCGTTCGGCCCTTGGTTCAGCGGACGACCTCCCCTTTAGCCTGGACTTCGTTGAATCGTGGCACGATCACCCTTTGCTGATCAAAGCTTTCGCGGAGAGACTCGCCCACGGATTGACGAGGGTCCGGACCGAAAACGGAAAGAATGTTCCCGTCATTTTCACGGCCCACAGCGTGCCGCAGCGCACCATCGCCGAAGGTGATCTTTACGAGCAACAGGCGAAGGAGACGGGGGAGCTGGTTGCAGCCGAAGCCTCGCTTGCTCGCGAGGATTGGAAATTCGCATTCCAGAGCCAGGGAATGTCTGGCGGACCCTGGCTGGCGCCGACCGTTGAAGAAACCATAGTCATGCTGAAGGCCGAAGGTCACAGCGGCGTATTTATTCAGCCCATCGGATTTCTGTGCGACCACATAGAAGTCTTGTTTGATATTGATATTGCGTTCAAAAGGTTTGCAGAGACCGAAGGAATGACGCTTTGGAGGGCTGAATCTTTGAACGAATCGTCGTTATTGACGGCAGCGCTCGCGGATATTGCAAAATCTCGCATAGCAAAAACAACGAATCATTTTATGACTTCCGCCCCTGCAAACAGGTAGTCCATTTCAAGCGATGAAACGAATCGCGATCATCGGCGGCGGAATCTCTGGATTGTCTGCGGCCTATGCTCTGGAACGGCAGCGCTTGGCGGGAATACCGATTGAGTATGTATTGTTCGAAGCGAGTCCCCGTTTTGGCGGAGTGATTCTTTCCGAGCGTGTAGAGAACTGTGTCATCGAAGCGGGGCCCGATTCGTTTCTAACGGAGAAACCCTGGGCCTCGGACCTCTGTCGCGAGCTTGGGATTTCCGATCAATTAATTGGATCGAATGATTCGCAACGGCGAACTTACATTTCAGTAAATGGAAAATTGATTGCGATGCCCGACGGGCTCGCCC
>JBOGLB010000252.1:0-5168 GCA_050745965.1 Terriglobales bacterium
ACTTATAAATCCGACGCCTGGGCGCACAGCCAGTTTGCCGTCGCAGAGCACAAGCGGGAAGAATTGAATGCGCTTTCACCTGCGCGCCAGACTCGCCGCGAATATCAAGACGTCATTGATTCGTACCGCCGCGTTTACTACGGATGTCCGACTTCATCGAAAGCGGACGCTAGCGTTTTTGCCGTCGCTGAGATGCTGACCGACATGGGACGGCATTTTCAAGAACCAAAAACTTTGCGATCCGCAATCGCGCAGTATGAATTCCTGCGCCGGGAATATCCCGGCAGCAAGTATCGTTTCGAGGCCCTGCTCGATATCGGCCGCATTTACGCGGATGACCTCGACAGTCCGGACCGGGCAAAGAACGCTTTTGAAGACTTCTTAAGACGATATCCGCGAAATCACTTTGCAGACGGGGTTCGTGCAGCTCTTGGGAATCTGCCGGATTCCGCGGGGAAAAGTCCTGCCGCGAAGATAAAACACACTGAGGTTGCCGAAGTTTCTAAACCCAATTTCAAGACTGAACCCGCTCCTGACCCAGAGGAGTCCCACCAACAAGTTTCCATGCAGACGGTGGTGCCGGAAGATTCAGGCAATCCCGCGCACATCACCTCTATCCATCACTGGTCGAAAGCAGGCTATACCCGAGTGGCAATTGCCCTGGACCATCCTGCCTCCTTCCAGTCGCAACGCATTGACAATCCCGATCGCATCGTTTTTGATCTCGATGCAAAACTCCCGAGGAAACTGATCGGCGAAACAGTTGACGTGGGCGATGACTTGCTCAAGCAAATCCGTGTGGCGCAATTCAAGCCGGAACGTGCTCGCATAGTGCTCGAAACGGGAGACCACTCCGATTTCAGCGCGTCCGTCGAGTCCCATCCAGCTCGTCTAAGTATTATTCTCAAAGACAGTCGCGTACAGACCGACGGCCTCGAGAACAAAGACGTTGAGAGCAGCCAGAATCTTTCGCGACCGGAAAAATCCCAACCGCGAGAGGTCATCAGATCTGATATGCCCGTGAGGCGGATTGTCGAAGCCGACCCGAACGATACCGTGGCTAGCCTGAATCCCGTTACGCCTCCGCTCTCGGAGACACGGAAACCCGCACTTTCGGCATCCTCCAAAGCGCGCGCCGCAATAAATCACCGCAAGGTTCGCCAGTTGGACGTTCGGGAGGCACAGCCCACCGCAAGCGGTGACCGTTCCCTGATCCGCGCTCTGGGTCTGAAGATTGGGAAAATCGTTATTGATCCGGGCCATGGCGGTTACGATACCGGCACGATCGGTCCCCATCACCTCGAAGAGAAAGACCTCGTGCTTGATGTGAGCCGCCGCCTCGGCAAGCTGCTGGAATCGAGACTCGGCGCTCAGGTTGTTTATACTCGCAAGGACGACACCTTCGTTCCGCTCGAAACCCGCACTGCCATTGCGAATCGGGAACAGGCCGATCTCTTCGTTTCGGTTCATGCCAATTCAAGCCACGACCCTGCCGCGCGGGGCGTCGAGACCTACTACCTGAACTTCAGTTCTTCGCCCGACGCACTCGAAGTTGCGGCACGCGAAAATGCGGTGTCTGAAACCTCAATCCACGAACTTCAGGATTTGGTGAAGCAAATCGCTTTAAAAGAGAAGATCGAAGAATCTCGAGAATTTGCTTCCGACGTGCAGGAGGAATTGCACAGTGGATTGTCGTTCAGAAATCCCGGCCTCCGCGACCGTGGAGTGAAGAAGGCGCCATTCATCGTTCTGATCGGCGCCAATATGCCGTCCATCCTCGCGGAGATTTCTTTCGTGAGCAATCCTGGAGACGAGCGGCGATTGGAAACCGCAGCCTACCGTCAAAGAATCGCCGAATCGCTCTATCGTGGCATTTCCAAGTATGCCAATGGCTTGAGCGGCGTAAAAGTCGCCAGCAAGATTGAAAAGACCTCGGGGCAATAGGTTCCAGGTCCGAACCGCTACAGGCCCGTGGCAATCGAGCGATGGACAGTTTCGGGCCACCCGGCTGCGCATTGTCCGACATGACCCTCCTGGAAACTTTATGCCTCTCTCTGTAGTCTAATAATTGGCGCGTTTGCGCGGCTTTCCATGAAATTACTCCGATTCTTGATTCTCTCCGCTGTGGCGGGAATATCGGCTTTTGCTCTTGCAAGCCAGCCCGCCGCGCCGAGTGCCAAGTCCTCAATACTTCCACCCGAATTCGCTGGATGGAACCTCACCGGCACAATGCAATCCAGCAAAGATCCCGCTGTCGCTGATCCGGTCAATGCAGCGGTTCTAAAAGAATACGGCTTTACGGATTTCAACTCCGCCGTCTATACTCGCGATGACGGCCGCAAACTAACCGTGAAAGCCGCCCGCTTTCAGGATGCCAGCGGAGCATACGGCGCGTTCACATACTACAAAGTCCCCCAGATGCAGCATGAGCAGATTGGCGACCAGGGCGCGTCTTTTAATGAACGAGTTCTGTTCTACCGGGGCGATATTGTTATTGACGCTCAATTCCAGAAACTCTCGGCCATGTCGGCTGCGGAATCGCGTGATTTATCCGCGGAACTACCCCCGCCTCCCTCCAATGCTGCCGGACTGCCTGGCCTTCCCGCATATCTGCCCACAAAGAATTACCTGAAGAACACCGCCAAATACATAGTTGGCCCGGCGGCGCTCGAAAAGCTTAGCGCGCCTCTTAGCGCGCAGCTCGTGGACTTTAACGCCGGGGCGGAAGTTGTGCTCGGAGATTACGGCACGGGTGACGGTCAAGCCCGGGTCACCCTGATTTCTTATCCCACGCCCCAAATTGCGATGTCGCATCTGAGTGCAATTGACTCTGCCAAACAGCAGACCGCGCAAGGCCCCCCCGCGCTTGATCCCGCCTCAACGTTCGACAAGCGCACCGGACCAATCATTGTTGTGGTCAGCGGACTGATTTCGGCAGGCGACGCGAAGCCTTTGCTGAATTCGGTCAACTATGAAGCCGACGTGACCTGGAACAAGAACACATATTTTTCTCGAAGAGACGATCCCGGGAACCTTCTGGTGAATGTGATCTACCTTTGCGCCATTATCGGCGGGTTCGCGGTCGTTTCCGGGGTAGCTTTTGGGGGGATTCGGATACTCGCGAAGCGCTTTTTTCCCGACAAACTCTTTGACCGCCCGGACATGGGATTGATCTCCCTCCACCTCTCCGGGGACGGCCCGCCATCCGCCTCTAGGGACGTAAGTTAATCAATCAAGGAAGTTTAGCTTATAAAAATCCCAAACCGTCTCACAATGAGGCAGTTACCGGCGATGTTTACGGTATTTGTAAGATATTGAAAATAAAGGTATTTATTTCGCAAAAATTCCTTGACACCCCCTTTGTAGCCCCATAAGATTTCGCCAGAAAGTTTTGACGGTTATCCTCCGTTGGAACTATTCTCCCTTGAAAGAAAAGGTCGCCCATGTTGCCGGGCGGCCTTTTCGTTTTCGCGACAGTGGAACATTTCGTCAACTTCTCACTGTGCAGCAGGTTTTTTCTTGTGCATTGTTCCCGACATCGCACCTTTCGGTTGCCAGAAGCCCGGATCGGCCTTTACCCATTCATCTCGCGGATAACTCATTCGTGGATTGAAGATGAAAAGATTGGTTTGAATCGATTCAATCGCCCCCGCTTCCAGGTCGCGTAGCCTCTTCATGCCCTCTTCGCCCATCGCAGCGACGAACTGCTTGTCCCGCCCGGATTCTTCGTCAATTTCCGAGGCGGATTTCAGCGGTGTAATGACCAGGTAGCTGGACCCGGCGCCATAAGCTGTTTCATAGGTCGCCAAATGCGCGTCGGGAATCTTGTCATAAGCCGCGATGACCATCTTCACCAGTTCGTCCCAGTCTTTTCGATGCCCCGGACGAACGTGGTATTGGGAAATCTCGAAATAACGCATGTGCGGGATATCCACAGGCGCGCGCAGACTGTATTCATCGCTAAAAGTGAAAATGCCAGCGTCAGCATCGCTTTGTAAATCACCGTCGGCGAGGGAAGCACGGTCGAGCGCGGCCGACAGCGCCGCATTCTTCTGCTGGGCTTTGTTGTCTTTTTCCCAGGCGTCGAAAGAGTCATATCCGATTAAGAAGATCGAACGTGGTTTGCCGGATAGCGAATCCGCCGCCAGGTAATGAGTAGGCCACTTCGCCCGAGCGTATGCATCCACGAAGGCTCTCTCGCTTTTTTCGTGCATCGTTCCTGCCCGGCCTGGCTTCAGGAATTCCCGGTAGATAACCAGCACCTTCGGCGGCGGCATGGTTCCTTCTGGAGCATCCTGCGCTGCAACCATGCCCACACTTCCGAACAAAAACACCGCACCCAACAGCAACCCCTTGAATCTTTTCATGGTGAAGCCTCCTGAGTCGAAAAGTAAATTGGTTTTGATAGGGAGAATGTAATCGCAACCCGAAACAGCGCGGAGGGTACCTCGCGGGTGTCCACAAAGTCAAGTGCGCGCACCGCCAAATTTCTGCCCCGCGAGAAGGGATTGCTTATCCTCGGCGGTTTTCGCAGGGGTGGGAGGCAATCGTCTTCGATTTGATAAACTGGAGGGCATCAATCCTAAAGCCGACGTAGCTCAGTTGGTAGAGCAGCCGATTCGTAATCGGCAGGTCACCAGTTCAACTCTGGTCGTCGGCTCCAACTTTCGTGCCTCCCTCGTGATATAGTTCCGCCGAAAGATTTTCAATCGAGTTCCGGAGGGCAAACTCATGTCAACCGCTCCCGCTCCGGTGCAGTCTGGTTCCCGGCTGCGCCCGAAGTATCTCTCTTGTTTGGTTTCTTCGGACTGATGTTGGCTTATGTCATTGGTCACAATGAGAGTTTCCTGATTCACCCAAACGACGCCATATGGCACCATTATGAGCCGTTTAAGTGGTGGCTCCTGCCGCATGGAATTGCCGGGGCATGTGCGCTGCTGCTCGGGCCTATGCAGTTTTCCGACCGTTTGCGCCAGCGTTACGCGAAGCTTCATCGAGTTATGGGGCGCATCTATGTCGGAGGCGTGTTCGTTGCCGGGCCGCTCGGCTTGTACATACAACATTTCAACGAGCGAAGCGGATCTCCGCGGTCATTCTCCATTGCCGCCGGAACGCAAGCTGTGCTGTGGATCATAACCACCGGCATTGCGCTCTTATTCATTCTCAAC
>JBOGLB010000253.1:0-5283 GCA_050745965.1 Terriglobales bacterium
GCGTTCGACAGCCGCCCGAATCATCGCAATCCCATCTTGCCTTTCTACCGCCGGGCCATAGCCGAAGCTCAGCCCCATGCAGCCGAGTCCAAGAACCGAAACTTCCAGGTTGCTCTTGCCGAGTTTCCGCTTTTGCATTATTTCTCCTTTTACTCCGGCTAATTCAGTTTGCCTTCGCCAGCCAGCTCAAGCATAGGCTTCCCGACCCGTAGGTGTCCGCGCGTATTCGCTGAGTTTCCCCCCAACTTCTCCGAAGCTCACCAAGCAAAGTATGGTGTTCTAGATGCCACCCGGCCTGGAAAGGTGCGCAGCGGAACGAGGTTTTCTTCGGGAAAATCAGAGATCGTTCTGGTGACAGATTCGCCGACGCGCAGTTGACAAAAGTATTTACTCCGCGTGATAAGGGATGGTTCAGTCGGATTCGGCAACCGGATTCGCATGGCCAAAACAGTGGCGGTCGGAACTTTATCGCGGACCATTTCTCTGTACAATACGGCGTCCGGCATACGCGGGATGCCTGTACCCAACTGCAACACCACCGGAGGATAGGACTATGCGCATCGCAAGCGTGGGTCATGCGGTCTTTGCGGCGACGATGATCGGTCTCGGAATTCTGGGCCTGATCAAAGGCGATTTCGTGCCGGTATGGCAGCCGGTTCCCAAGGGTGTGCCCGCCCGCGAGGTACTGGCCTATCTCACCGCCGTCATCTCCCTGGCATCTGGCATAGGCCTGCTCTGGAAGCGCACCGCCGCCCCGGCTGCCCGCGTGCTGCTCGCCAGTCTCATACTTTGGTTGCTGCTGTTCAGAGTGTCTGACATTTTCCGCGCACCCACTGTAGAAGGTTCGTGGTTTGGCTGCGGTGAGACTGCGGTGATGGTGGCGGGCGCCTGGGTACTGTATTCCTGGTTTGCCGCTGACTGGGACAGGCAGCGCCTTAGTTTCGCCACCGGCGACAAGGGTCTGCGCATCGCGCGGGTACTCTACGGCCTCGCCTTGATTCCCTTTGGCCTGGCCCATTTCGTCTATCTCAAAGAGACCGTCGCGCTGGTACCTCGCTGGCTGCCGTGGCATTTGGCTTGGGCGTATTTTTTCGGCTGTACCTTCATCGCAGCGGGCGTGGCCGTGCTCATCGGTGTATATGCACGGCTGGCAGCGGCGCTCTCGGCGTTGCAGATTGGTATGTTCACGCTGCTGGTGTGGGTGCCCATCGTGATGGCGGCAGGCCCCAAAAGCGCCTTCCAATGGAGCGAGACCGTGCTCTCTTGGGCGCTTACGTGCGGCGCCTGGGTGGTGGCGGATTCCTACCGCGGCATGCCCTGGCTCGCCGTGAACAAGCGCTAGCACCGGCGCTGCGGCAGAAAAAGGGCCGCTCGTCGCGATTTTCGGAGCGGGAGTCCGTGGATTGTATCAAGAGATTTTGCGGACGCGAATCTCGAAGTCGAAGATCGTGAGGTTGAACGCATCAGTCCCCACCTTTCAAAAAATGAAAGGTGGGCCAGCCGCCCTTCCTCCATGGATTGCTAAATGGATTGGGCGTCCGCGCCAACGGATAGGCAGCCTCTGTGGGTATGATGCCGAGGAGCTTCATCCTAGCCGCGTTTCGAAATCCGAAATCGAAGACACAAGGTGGGACAGCCGCCTGACATTTGTCACCACGCCCGGGTGACGATTCCCACTACTTGCCGCCCATAGAGATCGTCGAGAATCTCTCTTAGATGGAGAGGGCCGGCTATCAACAAAGGACCTTTGCGGTTTTTAACCACCCAAGGAGAAAAACTATGAAGAAGAGTTTGTATATGGTATTGGGCATCTTGATTGCAGGACTTGCATTTCAATACGCTGCGGCACAGGACCAAAAAACAGAGCGCGCGCTTACAGTTAAATTACATTACACCGGCACTGGCACCGTGGACGAAAAGCATAACATTCACGTTTTTATTTTCGATTCTCCCGATTTTGTGCACGGAGGGTCAATTCCGTCTGGGATGCAGACCGCGACATCGAAGAATGGGACAGTAACGTTTTCAGATACCGGAAAGTCGCCGGTTTTCGTCAGCGCCGTTTATGACCCGGCGGGGGGATACGATGGGCAATCAGGGCCGCCTCCTTCAGGTGCGTCGCTGGGGCTGTACCACAAAACACCGGGCGAGCCCGCGCCGGTGAACATTGATGCGGGGGCGAGCGCCACAATTGACATCACATTTGACGATAGAGTGAAGATGCCCTAGCAGCATTTCAGCTTAAGCGGTGGCCGGCCCACCTTTGCGGTTTTTGCAAAGGTGGGCGACCCGTCTCCGTCTCGTCGTCAACTTGACATCGGTTACCCATTCCGAATTTTTAATGCGAATTGAATGATGATCGTCACTGCGGAGTTTTTCTGGCGACCGCAATGCCCGTTGGATTATTGACTCCAATAGTCAGCGGTCCCGAAAGATGTACCAGGGCGCCGCTGCCGTTGATAGTCCATGAATCAGCGGTGCCGGGCACGCAAGTCACCGGTCCGCAGGAGCCACCGGCGGTATAAACCACCTGGGCGCCATACCCTTCCACCATGTAGCTCGCGTTCGAGCTTCCCGTGCTTATGTAGGTGGCCGGTCCCATACTACCGGTGTAGCCGTCAATATCAAACCACCAGAAATAATTCTGGTTGCTGTTCGAAGCTTGATTTGCGGTCCATAGATATCGAGTCAGCCAGTCAGCCAGGACGCTTTGGGTATCGAATACCGTGCCGGACGAAGAATAAGGATTGCCCGGCACCGGCGTGAGTGTCCCGCTGGATTGAATCTGATATCCATAGACTTGCTGATCGGTGCCGTTGGAAATTCCGGCGTACAAGTATTGATATCCTGCAGTCAGCGCGAAAGCGTAAGTGGCTCCGGGAATGGTGAACGGACTCCCCGGGACCGGCGCCAGCGAGCCCACATTGGGATTAATCGCGAAGCCATAAATCTGGCCGGCGTTGGTTGCAGCGTATAAATATTCTCCGTATGGATCGGTGGTGAGCGCCGTGAAAAGCCCGCCCGGAGTTATGTCCGCGGTGAGACTCAATTCGCCGTTCGAGCGATTGATGTTCAAACTGGCGATGGATTTCAAGCCGTTGTATATCGCGTAGACGAAATTGCCTGTCGGGTCGGCGATGACCGTGTCTACATTGCTCAGCAGGTAGGGCGAACCTTGGGCGGGCGTCAACGCGCCGTTGGATGGGTTGATCTGGTATCCATACACTCCACTTTCACCGGGACCTGAGCCGGAGTAAGCGAACCGTCCTCCTGGATCAACCGCGATACTGTTTCCACTCGCCGCCGACTGAACCTGCGGAGGATTGCCGCTGCCATTCGGATTAGTCAAAATCCCATTATTTGAATTGAATTGCGAGATCACGCCCGTCTCGCTATTGGTGTACACGTGGCTATCGGAATCGCCGCCCGTGGATTGCAATGTGAAATTCGATTTGAAAACGTTGCCACAATTGTCCCATGCCTGCATCGTTGCGTAATAAGTCCCGGCCTTGAGCAGTACAAAGGCGTCGAGTTCATTGGAGTCTACGGTGTAAGGCGTAAATCCCCAGGAGGTGTAAATGCGTATCGCCGCAATTCCCGCGGAACAGTCAGGGTTCTGCGCCGAAGCGGCGAAATGAACCGGGCTCGATGCTGACGAACCGCTGGGCAGGAAGATGCTGACCTGCGCGGTTGAAGATACGGTTACAGTCACCGGGACTTTAGCCACGCCGCCACAGTTGTCCCATGCCTGCACCACCGTGTTATAGCTGCCGGGATCCAGATAAATGAAAGTCTCGAGGTGACCTCCGTTGACGGTGAACGCGCTGTCGCCGGGCCCTCGATAGATACGCATTGCCGAAATGCCGTTTGCGCAGGACGAGGTCGCGTATGCTTCATAGAACACAGGAGAGCCGCTGCTCGAGCAGGTTTTCGGCGCGATGACGGTGATCGTGGGATCGGCGAATGCGCCGGCCAATGTGGCGAGCAAAAAAAATGGAAGAAGCAAGAATCTAAGCGAAGTGAAGCGCGACGAAAGCATGGCGAGAACCCCTTTATTGGCGCGGCATTGAGCCGAAAACCTCGGCCAAAATAAGAGTCGCTCTCAGAATCGTATGAGGCAATCAGGTCAAATCCGCACAAGGAGGAGTCGGATTAAGTAGAGAGACGCCTGAGTACCTTAGGCCTGCGAGCATCTCTGGGCTATTCTTCCAGCGCTTTGCGAAGGCCGTTCATTAGCAGCATCAGCTGCACTTTGTGAATCGGCCAAGATCTCTTTCGGTTGAAATCCATTTTGAAGTACGGTGCGGAGATCTCTTAAGAAACATTCGTGTTTGGACAGATTTCCGAAAGACGCCCGCGCTTGGTAAAGGCATATCCCTATCGGTTTTAGCGACTTACGCAAATAATGTACCTCCTGATGTGCGGGACAATGGTGTTCCGGAGCCCAAAAATGCACTGCAACATGCAGCAGTGCGTTTGTGAGGCCCCAAAGCAGACTTAAATCGCATGAATCTAACGAGATAGACGCCCGAACCAAAAAGTATTGATTTTTCTAGTTTTTACCTCCTTCCTTCCTTGCGAAACGCAAGAAACGTCTTTCGGCAAGGGTGGGTGGCCTACCTTTGCGCTTTCTGCAAGGTGGGCCAGCCACCCGCAGCCACAAACTCCGGTATTCGAGGCCTCCGCGTCAGGACGAGAAGCACATCGGTGTCCTCGGGCAGATCGCTCAAGACATGAGTGTGGTATCCACCCGCCGCCGCGCCCGGAGATCTCGGAGGGGCATACTCGATGATGCCCTTGTGCATCTGGCGCTTTTCGAGGACTTTCATACCATCGGGCGAGACACGGTAACGCACATCGGCCCCCAGTAGATAGACGCCTGTCTTGACCTGTGCTGGATACAGTTACACGTACATGTTCCCGTGATCCGCCGGAAGGACAGCGACGTTGTATCGGCGACTCGCTTCGCGAAAATCTCTCATGGCGGACTCAATCCCTTTTACAGGCTGGCTGGCCCACCTAAGTACATTTGGTTTTCTCAATGCCATAACCACGACGGCTGCCCCATCCGTCGCGATTTTCGACGGGTGGGATTCGTGGCGATTGTATCAGGGGATATCTCATATTCCCGCAACGGACTTCTATGTTCATCCGTCACATTCACAACTCCGAGCGCTGTGCTACAACTCTTCGGATGCCCAGGCGACTCCATCGTTATTACGGCGTGGGGTACCTCCACTTAATTACCACCAGCTGCTTTCGGCGTCGCGCCCTGCTCGGCAC
>JBOGLB010000254.1:0-3323 GCA_050745965.1 Terriglobales bacterium
GAAAAGACCCGGGGCTCGAATCAAAATGCGAGGGACAAAGAGTCGAACCTGCATCCGATGCTTCCAGTCACAATGCCGTTCTCTGCTTGATTCTCAGTCCCAAATTGTTCCGGAGATTTCATCGCTGCCAGCGCCCGCGCGAGATACCGGCGGATTTAAGAGAATGCTGCGTAGAATAAGCGTTTAATTTTGAGATCCGAGCACACTTCCTGACCGTTTTCTTTCGTGAATCTTTCGCGCTCGGGAAATCATCTTTCAGCTTGGAGGACAATTATGGCGCACGAATTACCCCTGCTACCTTATGACTACTCCGCTCTGGAACCTACGATTGACGCGCAAACCATGAAGTTGCATCACGACATGCACCATGGAGCGTACGTAAAAAATCTAAATGCGGCTCTCGAGAAACATCCGCAACTCGCATCCAAAAGCGCGGAAGACCTGATTCGCGACTTGAATGCCATCCCTGAAGACATACGTGGCGCAGTTCGAAATAACGGCGGCGGACACGTGAATCACAGCATGTTCTGGAAGATCATGAAACCGAAAGGCGGCGGCGATCCAAGCGGTCCGATCGCCGAAGTCATCAACAAATCATTTGGCAGTGTTAAAGAGTTTCAGACCAAATTCAACGATGCTGGAGCGAAACAGTTCGGCAGCGGATGGGTTTGGCTGGCTGGGAAATCCAACGGAGACGTGCAAATCATAAGCACGCCAAACCAGGATAATCCCATCTCGCAAGGCCTGTACCCGATTTTCGGCAATGACGTGTGGGAACATGCCTACTATCTGAAATACAACAACCGGCGGCCCGAATATCTGGCTGCATGGTGGAATGTCGTTAACTGGGACGAAGTCAATAAGCGTCTCGAGACCTTCAAGGCCGGCAAGCGCGAACCAGCGCTAGCTGCGCGGTAAACTGGACTAAAGGGCAGGTAGCCTCACCTGCCCTTTGTTATCATCCTACCTCTCCTCCTTGTAAAGCAGGGGCTGCACATTCTTCCGCATCTCTAGGCTGGAATGTCTTCTGACGCAGACGTAATCGTCCTTGGCGCGGGCGCCGCTGGGCTAAGTGCGGCAATTGATCTCGCGCAGGCCGGATTGTCGGTCACAATTCTCGAAGCACGGAATCGAATCGGCGGACGAATTTTAACTGTGTACGATTCTGCGGCTAAAAGTCCAATCGAACTCGGCGCTGAATTCGTGCACGGCCTGCCCCCTGAAGTTTGGACTCCCGTTCAAGATCACAACCTGGATGTAACTGAAGTTGACGGTGATAACTGGTGCTACCGCAACGGCCAGCTCTGTTCGTGCTATTTTTTTGGCGATGTAGATAAGATTCTGCGCAAGATGAAAGATAACTCGAGAGACCGTTCCTTTCTCCGCTTTCTCGAACAGCAATTTCCAAATCCCCAACATGATCCAAAGCTGGAAGAAACCAAAGCATGGGCGCGGAGCTACGTCACCGGATTCAATGCCGCGGATCCACGCAAGGTGAGCGTGAATTGGTTGATCGAAGAAATGGATGCGGAAGAACAAATCGAAGGCGACCGGGCTTTTCGCATCAATAATGGGTATCAGGCATTGATCGAGGTTTTTGAGAGACAGTTGAAGAATTTGAGCGTCACGATCAATCTCAATAGCATCGCGGAGAGTATTCGATGGCTTCGGGGGACGGTTGAGGTAGGAGGTCGCGGGCCGAAGAAGCAGTTCCTGTACGCGGCGCCCCGATTGTTGATTACCGTACCCCTCGGTGTTCTTCTCGCTCATCCCCGAGAAAAAGGGTTTCTTCGTTGTAGTCCCGATTTGCCGGTATCCAAACAAAGAGCGCTGAGTAAACTTGCCATGGGGCACGTTCTGCGTGTGACCTTGCAATTCAAAGAGCGCTTTTGGGAAAAGCACCATCCCAGCGGCAGCAGGAATTCCAGCATACTTTCTAAGAAGACACTTTCTGATTTGAGTTTTATGTTTTCCGATGATGAATGGTTCCCAACGTGGTGGACGAAAATGCCGGCAAAAGCGCCGATCATTACCGGATGGGCGCCTTTCAAATCCGCCGACAGGTTCTCCGGCCGTAACTCAAAATTTATAGTTGATAAAGCGTTGGCCACCCTAAGCCGCATGATGAGCTTTCCGAAGAAAGATTTGGCGGTTCTTTTAGAGAACGCTTATTTTCACGATTGGCAAAGCGATCCGTTTTCGCGGGGAGCTTACAGCTACGTAAAGGTTGGAGGGAAGAATGCTCCCGGGATATTCGGTAAACCGGTTGAACAAACATTATTTTTCGCGGGCGAAGCGACGGACACTGTCGGCAACACCGGCACAGTCCATGGCGCAATAGCCAGCGGCAAAAGAGCCGCCCGAGAAATAATAAAAAGCGCGTAGCACGGGCGCTACGCCCACTCAGATCTGCGGGAAGAAACAATCCCCCATTTGCAACCAAATTCCGAAATGCAATAATCGCAAAATGTGGTGCCGGCGACGGAGAACATTGGTTTTCTTATCCCGAGCAGTATTACTCCTCGCCTTCACTTTGCCGGGATGTGTTCCATTAGGAGCACAGGCGGAAGCTCCCATGCTTCGGGCATGCGCGATCCTCAACGCTCGTTATACACGGGCGCAAATTGCGGAAGCGAATTCAGATTCAGGGCCGGATACGCAGCGCGTTCAGGACGCATTGGACCTTTGCGACCCGGGGCAAATAGTTGTTCTGAGAAGTGATAAGAGCAAGGACGCATTTTTGTCGGCGCCCCTGGTTCTACCGCGCGGCGTTAAGCTTTTCATTGACAAAGGAGTGACGCTGTATGCATCGCGCAACCCGCGTGATTATGACTTGAATCCAGTCAGTTGTGGCTCGGCGGGTAATGACGGCGTCCCAAGGTGCAAGCCATTTCTTTTTGCATATCAAGCCGCGTACAGCGGCGTAGTTGGCTACGGTACGATTGATGGCCAGGGAGGGGAACCCCTTGCCGGCTCCCGGCGTTCATGGTGGGATCTGCTTCGACGAGGGGAGAGGGTCAGTGTACCCGACCTAGTGTCGTCCTACGAATCTCAGGGATTTATGTTGTCTGGCGTGACCTTGCGATCGGCCGCTGGTTATCCTGCTTCCATCTTCAAGACGATTGGATTCATAGCGGCTGGCCTAAAGATCGAATCGCCCGAGGATTCAGCGAGCATTGCCGGCCTCTTACTCAGCAACTCGCCAGGGGCAGAGATTGGCAATATCTGGATACATGTCCCTTCCACAGCAATCTCTATTCAGGGAAGCATTCTTGGTTCGACCTCCCACGTCAGCATCCATGACGCGCATTTATTTGGTGGGC
>JBOGLB010000255.1:0-2383 GCA_050745965.1 Terriglobales bacterium
ACATCGGTCAGTCCGGAATATGCCTTGCCAATGTTCACCAGCCGGTCTCCGTCGCGGACAGCGAATGTGTAGTCGCTCAATACCCCTATTCTCTTGCCGTGACCATACTCGACAGCAGTGACGACTACATCCAAAGTCGCGAGTTCTCGCTTCAGTTTCAACCATGATTTCCCCCGCCGCCCCGGTGTGTACGCCGACTCGGGATCCTTAATCATCAAGCCTTCATTGCCTCGCGCCTGAGCGGCCTCGAACAACGAATCTAGTTCTCCGGAAGACGACGCCTGAAACACTGGGGCGCGGATAACTTGCGTAGTAGTTGCTTGCTGATCTGCCTCAAAAACTAATTGTGACTGTTGATGCGGTAGAATTAGCCTTCGTGAAACGGAGCCTGCCCTGAGCATGGTCGAAGGGTGTCCTTCGTGGTTGAAGACTTTTCTCGCGCGCAAAACGCCATCCAGAATTTCGCCCCGCTCTCTCAACGGACGATCGAGCAACAACTCGCCTCCGGCATACAGAATGTCGAAAGCCATATAAGCCACCGGAACCCGTCGAATCATCTCTTCACTGACTTTCTTCCGTCCCAATCGCTGCTGCAACGCGCTGAAAGGCAGCGCGCGGCCCAGCTCCCCCGAAGACGGCACCTCCGGTTCCGATGCCAGATAACCCCATGCCAGTATTTCTCCATCGAGAATGACGTCTTCCGAAAATCCGCTCAGGGCATCCGCCAGCTCGGGAAAAGATTCCGTAATCTCATCCCGCGTACGGGAGAATATCTTTACGTTCTCTCCCGAAACATGAGCCTGAGCACGGATGCCGTCGTATTTGTCTTCCACGAACGCATTTTCGAAATACGACAGGGCCGCTTCCGCCGAGTCAGCGGGGCTGGCAAGCATGAATCCCAGGGGATGAAATAACCGCATCCGCGCCTCCGCCAAAGCGCGCCGCGCCGCAAGCCGCAGCGTCTCGCCGATATCGCCCAGTAACATGTTGGCTCGCTGAACTTCAGCCGCAGTTGCTCCGTAAGCTTTGGCAATCGCTTCTTCGACCCGGCTTTCCTTCAATCCGATGCGGAGGTCTCCCGTCACAATTTTCAGAATGTATTTAGCTTCGAGCGCTCCCGCATGCGAGAGCAGGTTACTAAGCAGCGCCGCTTTTGCCGTGGCCCCGCGAGCTGTAGCGATTTCCTTGAACCGCCTTTCAACTTCCAACACCGATAAATCGCCACCTTGTTCGTTCGAAGGCAACACTTCCGCCGCCACCGATCCGATATCCCCGTGACGTTTGTACGAAGCCGTTAATTCGCCCTCAGACTTTCCCGATAGCTCGCCGACGACACGCCAAAGCAGCGATCCCCCGACCTGTAACGTTGTCTCCTCCCACGCCGGGAAAGCGCGCCCCGACAAAAATATGGCCGATGCCGCTGCTTCCTCGACCGGAGACGAACTAAAGTAGGCCGCCACGATTGCCGTCTTTTCCAGCTTCTTGGTCGTCGCGGCGATTTGCTCACAGACAGCTGATAGAGTCTTCATTGACATTGACGACCATGAAAACCTAGCGATTGCAGCACTTTATAGGCGTTTTGGATGCTGGATGCCTGTGGTACTCTAATCTCTGTGCCTTTCGGCGCCAAAGGATCATCCAATCCGTATGATTTCATTGAGAAAATTCCTGCGAACATGGTGGCATTTCCTGATCGCCGTCCAGCTTCTTCCCGCTTTGGAAGGTGGAGAAGAAACCCTGGTCGGCGGCCAAGCCGTGCTCGAAGGGGTTATGATGCGCTCGCCTCACGCATGGGCCATCGCCTGCCGCAAGCCTTCGGGAGAAATCTCTACTCATAGCGAGCCGCTCGAAAGACTTTCTGAAAAGCACAAATGGATGGGCTGGCCCGTGATTCGCGGAGTCATGACGCTCGGACATGCGATGACCCTCGGCTTCCGCGCGTTGCGGTTCTCCGCGAACGTCGCCCTCGATGAATTGCAGCCGCAAGAATCGAAAGAATCTGGAAAAAAGAAACTTGAAATCAGCGGCTGGATGGCGGCCGTCAACATCATCATTTCAGTCGGCTTCTTTATCTTCATGTACAAGTTTATTCCGCTGGTCGCCGCCACGGAGCTGAAGAAAATTGATCCGGTCTTTAGCGGGCAGATCATCTTCAACCTGGTGGACGGTGTGATCCGGTTGCTTCTGTTCCTGCTCTTCATTTGGGGAGTCTCGTTGCTCCCAGACATTCGCCGGGTTTACGAATATCACGGCGCTGAGCATAAGACTGTATTCGCCTTCGAGAATAGCGATGTCATGGAAACCTCCGCCGTGCAGCGCTATTCGACGTTCCATCCGCGTTGCGGCACCAGTTTTTTGATGACGGTCATGATCATCTCCATCG
>JBOGLB010000256.1:0-3611 GCA_050745965.1 Terriglobales bacterium
ACTCTATATACAGCGCACTTTCGGTCCCTTGGCGGAAATTGCGCGGGAAGCTACGGAGCAACCTGATGCCTTCTGGCAAAAGCAGAGCGCCGCAATCCGAGCGCGGATCAGGTCTTCTCAAAAGTCCGCCATCCGGGCAACATTGACATTGGCGAGCGCCGTTGTCTTAATCCTGATGACCGCGCTATTGATGAAGACTAATTCTCGGGTCGCGCCGATGACAGCGCAGCCCGATCCTGATCAGCAGTTGATGATTGCGGTGGAGCAGGCTGTCGGAAGCGATGTTCCTGCCGCCTTGGAGCCCGCAGCCTTGCTATCCGATGAAATTATTAACGATAGCCAAACAGGATCCACTTCACACCCAGAAGGAGTACACCAATGAGGAGTACTATTTTCAGCTTGATATCAGCGCTACTGTTGTCGTTTCCAACTTATGCCCAGCAGTTTCCCGATTCCGGCGGGCAAATCGGCGGGCAAATTGCCACCCGCGACGGTTTCGAAGCTGGCGGTGGTCCAGGGAAAATGATTACGATTCGCCGCGAAATGGGCGAGTGGTGGAAGGACTCAGAAGTGGCAAAGAAACTCCAGCTCACCGACGACGAAGTATCTCGTCTCAACAAGATTTTTTACGATCACCGATTGAAGCTCATTGACTATGGCGCTGAAAGGGAAAAAGCTGATTTAAAATTGCAAAGCTTGCTTGACCAGGACGCCCCCAACGAAGACCAGGTAGGGATGCAGGTTGACCAGGAGCTGGCTGCCCGAGGAAAACTGGAGCGGGAATACACCATGATGAACCTGGATTTGCGTAAGGTGCTCACGCTTGATCAATGGAAGAAGCTTAAAGCGATTCGCGACGAACACGGCCCCGATCGTGGGAACGTTTTCTTCCAACGGAGGATAGGGCCCGGTGCCGGTCCTTTTCCGCCGCCAGAGGCTTTTCCTGTGCCGCTGCCGCCACCCCCAGGGGACGCTTTTTAAGGCGTGTTGCTGAGATCTGACCGTGCGGTGTATCGCCCTCACACCCGTTCGAGGAGCACCGCCATGCCTTGGCCTACGCCGACGCACATTGAAGCTATTGCGTAGCGTTCTTTGGTGCGCTGCAACTGGCGGGACGCAGTTAAGATCAATCGCGCGCCGCTCATCCCAAGCGGATGTCCCAACGCGATAGCACCGCCGTTCGTATTGACCTTTTCGCTGTCGTCCGGCAATCCGAATGCGCGGGATATTGCTAACGCCTGCGCGGCGAATGCCTCATTCAATTCCAGTACGCCGATGTCATCCATTGACACCCTGAACCGACCCAGCAATTTCTTTATCGCCGGGATCGGGCCGATACCCATTAGGCGCGGCTCCACTCCGGCGGCACATGCGCCCACGACACGCGCTATTGGAGTCAGGCCGAAGTTCTTCGCAGCGACTTCAGAAGCAACGAACATGGCACATGCGCCGTCATTGATCCCCGAAGAATTGCCTGCGGTAACGGTTCCGTGGTCCCGAAACGGTGTAGGAAGCTTTGACAGGGCTTCGAGCGACGTGTCGGGACGAGGATGCTCGTCATCATTCACTATTTTGTCTCCGCCTTTTAGTCCAGAGACTTTCACCGGGATTATTTCCTGTGCAAAGATTCCTGCCTTCTTCGCGACTGCGGCGCGCCTCTGCGATTGCAACGCAAACCGGTCTTGAGAAGCACGATCAATCTTGTAAGCCTCGGCCACGTTTTCAGCTGTCTCCGGCATGGAGTCGGTCCCGTACATTTTTTGCATGATTGGATTTATAAATCGCCAACCCATGGTCGTGTCGTAAATTTCAACGTTCCGCGAAAACGCCGCATTGGCTTTGGGGATGACAAATGGCGAACGGCTCATACTTTCGACGCCGCCGGCAATTGTCAGAGCAATCTCATTAGCGGCGATACCTCTAGCCGCGCCCGCGACTGCTTCCATGCCGGACGCACACAGCCGATTCACCGTCACGGCGGGAACGATGTGCGGAATGTCTGCGATCAAGGCCGCCATGCGGGCCACATTGCGATTGTCTTCTCCGGCCTGGTTGACGCATCCGAGGATGACTTCATCGAGAGTTTCCCAATCACTGTTTGGGAACTTTGTCCGCAAAGCTTTTAGCGGGTGTGCGGCCAGGTCGTCGGTGCGAACAAGGGCCAGTGCGCCAGCATAGCGCCCAATGGGAGTACGAGAACCTTCGCAAATAAAAGGAATAGCCATCTCGAGACTATCGCCTTACTTTACGGGTTTCGCGGTGAACCTGTCACGTTGAAGCGAACAACGGATGGCTACGAGCCGCCAAAGATGCAATAATTATCAACCATTAACCTGTCGAGAGGCTCGCAACGTCATGGAAGAACGTGAATTTTTCGATGAACGTACGGAAAAGAAGCCAGCCAGTCTAAATTGTCCGAGTTGCCATCAGTCGGACACTTATGAGGTTACGTGGCTCGTCCGCACCAAGAAACGCCAGCTTTCGGGGCGAGCCGATGAGAGAGATCGCGCCCGCTTCGCGAAGGCGAAGTCTTACATGCTGCGAAAAGATGACATGATGGCGTGCAAGAATGTGCGCTGCCGTAAGCGGTTCGAGATTTCCGGCTTGCAATCCGTGGTCTTCACCGAATGAATGGGAGAGCTCAAAATTTCATTCCGGCTCGCTCATCAAGAATGCGTTTCCCGTAGCAGGTCTTCGACATCACCGAGCTTGTCTCCGAGTAAATTCAGCTTACGAGCTAAATTTTGAATTTCTGACTCGGCGCGCCGGTTGACTTCGTAGTCGAGTTCTCCCCGCAAACGATCCTTTGTGTCCTGGCGGTTCTGGCTCATCATAATGACCGGGGCCTGAATGGCCGCCAGCATAGACAAGAACAGATTCAGCAGGATAAACGGATACGGGTCCCAGGCCGATCCACGCAACAGTGAATTAATCGCTGTGTAGGCGCTCAGTACAACCCCAAAAATGATGATAAAGCTCCAAGATCCGCCGAACCTCGCGACGGAGTCTGCAAGGCGTTCGCCAAAGGTAGCCTCTTTTTCAATCAGGTCATTAGGATTACGCAGAGCGCGAAGCCGAACAAGTTGCTGGGATGCGTGGAACTGTCGCCCCAGCACGGTCAGCATGTCCATCCCTGCGTGCGGTTTGTGTTGTAAAATAACAGTGATGTCATCTCTGTCCACTTCGACGCAGACCGTTTCTTCGGTCGCGACTGCATTCGTTTGATGAGGCGTCTGGTCGAGCATGGAAGCAAAGCCGAAGAATTCTCCAGCGACAGGTTGATCAACCAAAACTTCTTGATGGTCCCGGTCCACGGTCGTAACGCTCACTGCTCCTTTGACTACGACGTATGCCCGGCCGCTGGGGTCGCCGATTTTATAAATGCGCTGGCGGGGAGCAAATGTTTTGAGCTCGACCTGCGAAGCCAAGACCGCGGCTTCGTCTTCATCCAGCAAAGAAAATAACGGAACGTTTCTTAACACTTCCGGATTGCACGCCATCGCTTTCACCTCGACTCAACGAGAGAATTGGTTGCCCCCCAGGGATTCGAACCCCGATAGGCAGATCCAGAATCTGCTGTCCTACCATTGAACGAGGGGGCAACGAGGCGC
>JBOGLB010000257.1:0-4718 GCA_050745965.1 Terriglobales bacterium
CTCCATCACGATGTAATTCGGGCCGATGTCATAAATCTGGCAGATATTGGGATGGTTGAGCGCGGCAATCGCTCGCGCTTCGCGTCCAAAGCGGTCAGTGAACTGTCCGGCAGAAACCTTGATTGCAACCAGGCGATTCAGGCGTGTATCTCTTGCCCGATACACTTCGCCCATGCCGCCTGCGCCTACTCTGGCCTCAATACGATACGGTCCGAGTTGCTCACCGGGAGCGATTTGCGAGCCCGGTGGAGTCTGCAGGGGAGTGTCTGTCTGCTCCCACGCAGGACGATCCAGCACCTTTTCCCCCGAAGTCCCCTGCGCGAGCAAAGCTTCAACGCCACGTCTTACCTCGGGATCAGATTCCGCCAACAGCGCCTCACGCCCGTCGCCGGATCTTTCCAGCGCGGCGTGATACAGTTCCTCCATTTTCTGCCATAATTCGCGGTTCGTTTGGAGACCCTCGAGGTCAGGGTCAATGTTAGCGCGAAATCAGAGTCCGCTCAACGAGCAGTACGAGAACGGCGCCAGCGGCAGCCCATCCTGTGGAACTACGCACGAAACGCACGAAAGAAGGGCAGCCATGACCGGCTGCCCGCAATTATTTGTCAGCGTCCGCGAGAGTTAGTTTGGGGCCTGCACGACAATCCGCCTGGCCGTAATGGTGAAGGTTCCACTGATGCTGGGAATAGGGTTGCGATGCAGATCGTAGTAGGTGTAATCGCCAAAGCCGGTGTAGGAATTTCCACTCTTGTCAATCTTGGTAGTCTGGCGGACTTTCAGCGTTCCAGTCGGATTGCCAGTGCTGAAGGAATCGAACGTGAGATTAAGATAGGTGAGGTCGAATGTCCTTTCGCCTGTCATCTTCCACGTGCCGTGACCGGCGCTCGCCACTGCAATGGGATTGAAGGATAGCTGGTCAGCTTCCGTGTAGCCTCCCCCAGCAGAGTATGTCTCAATCCCCTGGAAGGTGTATCCCGGAATGGTCACGGTGTAGAGCCATGACCCTTCCGGTCCCTGCGGAAGCCTTTCGCACTGGGCCTTCGATTCATCTGCATCTTGAGCTGCCGCCTTCGGAGCTCCCAAAAGGGTGAGAGCAATCAAAACGGTCAAAGCTGCTGCAAAAAGTTTCAGGAACTGGCAAGTTTTCTTGTTCATCCATTCGATTTTCATAAGAAAGACCTCCTAATGGTCTGGGTTGAGCCCTGCCGGGCTGAAACCAAGCCGCCCGTAGTCTTCATCGGGCCGGTTTCAACCTGGTAAGCGAGAACCATCGCTAAGAACTACAACAACGGCGAATAATTCTCCGCTTTGCTTTGGTCACGAGGTCGTAAGATCAAGGCATCGGCGGGACTCATGGTCGGAGAGACGATAAGCGTCACCCTTCTTCTGAAGGCCTGGAGCGGCGGCAACCAGGAAGCTCTGGAGGCCCTCACTTCGAGGGTCTACCTCGAGTTACGGCGGATGGCAGCAAAATATATGCGCAATGAGCGGTCAGGCGACAGTCTGCAAGCAACTGCGCTAGTCCACGAAGTCTTTCTGCGGCTGGTGGAAGTGGACAATGTCAGCTGGCAGGATCGCGCGCATTTCTTCGCCGTGTCGGCAAACATGATGAGGCGGATCCTGGTGGATCGAGCCCGCGCAAAGCACATGGCCAAACGGGGCAAAGGTGCGATCCATGTGAACTTCGACGACGCACCGGAAATTGCGTCAGGCTCGAGAAGCCGGGAGATGGTTGCCGTCGACGATGCGTTGAATGAGCTCGCTGAAATCGACCCGCGCAAAGCAAAGGTCATCGAGCTTCGATTTTTCGGAGGACTGAGCGTCGAGGAAACGGCAGAAGTGTTGAAGATTTCCCCCCAAAGCGTGATGCGCGACTGGAAGATGGCTAGGGCCTGGCTTCTCGCCGAAGTCGCTCGCTGAACAGGGCTTCCTTAAACAGGCAGATGCCGGCTCTTCGTGCCCGAATCCGAGATCTGGGAAACATATGCCTAATTGATATCTCCGCTGCCACCCTCGGCGAAAGGTGATTGGGCTCTATTTGACTGTCTATCGTTGGATCAGTACCCGGAAACGGGCTTGTCGCATTTCAGACCACAATCGAAAATCTCAATTCCTCGTAACCTTATGATTGCGTTGGTTGCGGGGGGTGGATTTGAACCACCGACCTTTGGGTTATGAGCCCAACGAGCTACCAGACTGCTCCACCCCGCAAATTGATCATAACAACCGCATTCCCTAGCGTCAATTCCGCGCTCACCAATCATTCGCTGAAGCCTCCCTTGCGCGCTTCATAACGAACATTTCGAATGACGACTGACGCCAAATTCTTTTCGTTATCTACCATTTGTGCATTTGTGAATCGTGGATTGAACTTCTTCACTCTTATTGATCAGTCTTCTTATCATGTCTCCAGCTAATTCCACGTCCCGTTGGAGGGTCATTCTCGCCTTCGGATTGATTTATTTTTTCTGGGGATCAACTTATCTCGCCATTGACGTCGCTGTGAAGCGTATTCCGCCGGCTGTGATGTGTGGCGTGCGTTTTCTGACTGCGGGCGTATTCATGCTCGCTTTCTGCGGGATCCGAGGACGCAAAATTGCATACTCATGGGGACAACTAGTGCACATGGCGATGGTAGGAGTGTTGTTGCTGGTGGGAGGCAATCTCACCCTCGCGTATGCGGAAACTCACATTGGCTCAGGTCTTGCAGCTCTAATCGTCGCGATTATTCCGTTATGGTTTCTGATATTAGACAGATTGCTGCTGGGAGATCACGATGTGCCCCTGCTCGGGAAAGTCGGCCTTGCTCTAGGCCTGATTGGGATGATCGTGTTGTTGTGGCCCGATCTGACCGCGACCAGTTCGTTCGGGCGCGTGCAATTATGGGCGTCCCTCAGTTTGCTCGGGGGAGCCTTCTGTTGGGCGCTAGGCTCGGTACTGTCCAAGAAATGGAAGTCGGCGGAAGTGGACTCTTTCTCAGCTACTGCCTGGCAAATGATCGCGGCGGGAGCGGCGAGCCTTCTGATTGCGGCCGGCATGCATGATTTCTCCGGAGCGGTGTGGACTCCGCGCGCAACAGGCGCGGTCTTGTATCTCATCGTTTGCGGATCGTGGGTCGGATACACGGCTTACATATGGCTCTTGAACCACGCTTCCACGTCCAAGGTTTCCACTTATGCTTATGTGAATCCAATCGTGGCGGTGTTTCTGGGATGGCTGGTTTTGCACGAAAAGGTTGACGGATACATTCTCGCGGGCAGCGCAATTGTGATTGCATCTGTGGTGTTGGTGACCAGCGCCAAAGTGAAACCCCGGATCAGCGATTTGAGGCCGGTCGCCTTGGAAGCTGCAAATGACTAACGGATTTCTCAGGCCTCATCCTTAGGCGCCTCTCATTCGAGACAGATTCTCCGCACTGAATGATAGTCTTACTGACGAACCTCCCTTAATGGCAAATTGCATCAGTTGCGGGCGCGAATTGCGCACTTCGTTGTTCGGCAGTCGGGGCAATGTCTGTCAGGATTGCCGGGCAAACGCCATTGACATGACGACGGCTGGTTCGACGGCCACGCCTAAACCGCGTCCTCGCGCGGTTGCGCGGGGCTATCCGCCTGTAACCACCGCGCTGGTTGGAATCAACGTTGCGGTATTTGTCATGATGCTCCTTTCAGGAGTGCCTCTTGAGAATCCCACCATTGCTCAACTTCTTAAGTGGGGAGCGAATTGGGGACCGTTGTCTCTCGGCGCACAACCGTGGCGAATCGTGACCTCGAATTATCTTCACATTGGAGTCATTCACATCGGGCTGAACATGTGGTGCCTGTGGAATCTGGGCATTCTCGCGGAACGGATTTTTGATCGCTGGACATATGTGCTGACGTACACGGCGTGCGGCATCGCAGGAAGCCTGGGAAGCCTCTGGTGGCACCCCCATCGTGGTCGCGGCCGGCGCTTCGGGAGCTATCTTTGGATTAGCGGGCGCTCTGATTACGGCGCTGTATCTCGGAAAGCTTCCGATTCCGAAGCAAGCCATGAAGGGCACCCTGAAAAGCCTGGTTGCCTTCGCGGGCTATAACCTTCTATTCGGGGCGGTCGGAGCGAATATAGACAACTCCGCGCATATTGGAGGACTATTAATCGGACTAGTGCTTGGCGCAGCTTTAGCCAGGCACCTGACCAATCCGCCCGACGTGCGACGCCGATGGAATTGGGGCGTTTTCGTGGTGACAGGAGTGATCCTGTTCATGTTCTTCAATGTTTTGAAACATGCAAACAGCAATGCTCCTCCGTTGCCATCCATAAGCCTGAGTTTGAAGCCGATTCGTGTACCGGCACGGCGTGCACTATTCGGTTCCCTCTTCACCATCAATGGCCGTTATCGCCTCCGCGTCATGTCCGCGAATTGAGTAAGTAAGCAGCTGCCCCTTCGGCGCGAACGTAACCCGTGCGGGTTGGCGCTGCCATGAAGGCGCGGGACACTCTGAATCAGGCAAGTCGTTTTTCGCCGAATCAGCTTCCGTTTCGGTCGCGGCGGTCGCGCCCAAAGACTTTTTCAGAATAGCCTTGCGCCGCCCTATCTGGGCTACGACCGCATAGAGTTTTTCTCCATCGTCCGATACTCCGCAATACGCCACGTAGTCTCGATACCAGCTCGACGCCGAATAGTAACTGTCAAACTCGGGCAGAATAACTTGCGAAATATGTCCTGACACCCGATC
>JBOGLB010000258.1:0-3184 GCA_050745965.1 Terriglobales bacterium
CCCGTACTTCCCCGGATGTTGTTTTATTCGACAATCACCAAACCGTTTCCAAGCGTTCCATCGCAGAGCAATCGAAATTGTCGTCGAAAGATCCAGCGGCTTCCGTGCTCCCGAACAAAACCGGTGACTCTGGCCCGACGGTGCTACCAACTCAGGCTGCAATGGCGCGTCTCGTGCAACGGATTGAGCCTGAGTATCCGAATGCCGCACGCCAGCAGCATATTCAGGGGACCGTCCTGATTGACGTAATCGTGGATGCGACTGGAACCGTGGAAGCAATGAGCATGGTAAGCGGCGAATCGCAATTGATGGCCGCTGCCGAAGAAGCAGTCAGGCAATGGAAGTTTCAGCCGCTGATGAAAGATGGAAAAGCAGAGAAATTTGAAAGCCGCATCGCAATAGATTTTACCCTGGCTTTCGAAGGGTCATCCGGGAGTCAGTGAGCTTAAAAAGTACTTTTGAAGTGCAAGTTTTTGCGGTCGCTTATGAAGGCTTAATAAATTTATATTGATTCATATTGACACAGAGCCAAAGGCATCGCAGACTACATAGGCCCACCCCCCAGTAAAGTCTTACGACTGGTGAAAGTACATCAGCCGTGCAAAACCCCCCAACGTTGCAGCTTGTAAAAATTGTTCAACTGGAGTGTTTCTGCATGCATGATGAAGTTTCTGAAAAAGGCTTTCTCTTACTCGACAATAAACTGAAGCTGGTGATGTTCAATTCGGAAGCGGTAAAAATTCTTGCCTACCCGACTGCGCCCGAGAACATCAAGCAACTGGACGTGTTCCTTGCTGACCGGGTTAAGCTGAACTTGATCGAAGGGCGCGTGGGCGACTCGCTTACTTTCTCCAAGCAATTCAAGTCGGGGAACCGCCGCTATGTGTGCCGGACCTTCGCCATGCAGCCGAATGTGAGCGTGTCATACCAGCAAACGGCTGCGCTACTGCTGGAACGCAACACTTCGGTTGGAAGCGCTTTGTCGCAGGCCTCGGAGATGTTCGATTTCACGCCGCGAGAAAAAGAGACGGTCGAACTCCTGATGCAGGGACTGACCAGCAAAGAAATAGCCCAGCGCTTGAAAATCAGCCCGAACACGGTAAAAGCATTCGTTCGCCTCGTTATGGTGAAGATGGGAGTCACCACGCGATCCGCGGTAGTAGGGAAGCTTTTTGGATCGCACCTCGCCGGAACCGCACAGGAACAAAGCTTGAACAACCGCACCTTCAGCCGGCGAATGGGCGACTGATTTTCGAGACCGCCCGACGTCGGATATGAAGGGCCGATCCAGCGGCTCCCCTATTTCTTATCTCCTGTGCCTGTTTCTGTTGGCACTTTTCGTGCCAAGACATTTGACATCCCGGTTCATTGCGCCTACTCTTCCGTCAGTGGTTTCTAATACGAATTGACTCTCGCCTTTTTCTCGCGTCCACGAATCCTGCGTGGAGAGACTCAATCCTGCTTTAGCTGAGAAATATTGCCGGACAAACGTTTTGCCCTTGCGGTGCAGTGGTGCGAACGGGCAGAATGTTCCGGGCAATAAGCCGTGGGCAACAAACAAGGAAAGAGTGGCTCCTATTGAATGTTCACCTGGTGAACCCTAGTAGTGTGTCGTTCGGAACCGCAGTCATTACTCCACGCTGGCAATACGTACTTGCAGCCGCCACTCCCAAGAGCTTTGGCGATACTATCCTGGTGGACGAGACACTTGAGACGATCAACTTTGATCGGATAAAAGAGGGGGACGCTGTCGGCATCGGCATCCATACCGCGAACGCCTTGCGAGGCTACGCGATCGGCAAAATGGCGCGGGAACGCGGTGCGTATGTCATTTTTGGTGGAATTCACGCGACGCTCTATCCGCAGGAAGCTCACGAGCTTGGCGGAGCGCATGCTGTAGTGAAAGGCGACGGCGACGTAATCTGGTCCAAGGCACTCAACGACTGCCGCGATGGCGTACCGAAAGCGATTTACGAAGGAGGCCGCATCGAGGCCTCCGACTTCGTGCCCGCGCGATGGGACCTTGTTCCGCGAAATCGCTACATGTGGGCGTCGGTGCAAACTGTTCGTGGATGTCCCAAGCATTGCTCTTTCTGTTCGGTCTGGCGCACCGACGGGCAGCGCCCTCGCCAGCGTTCTTCCGATGTGGTCATCGAAGAAATTGTGCAGTTGCGGCGCCTCGGATTCCGCTTCATTGCTCTCGCCGACGACAACTTCTATCCCGTAACCCAAACCGATATCAAGCTGGCAACCGAGCAGAAAAATCAGGTTCGGCTCGGCGAATTGAACGCCATCCGATCGGAACGGTTTGAGTTGATGTCGCGCCTGGCGCAGCTTCCCGACGACATGGTGTTCTTCACCCAGATTACGATGGAAGCCGCCGAAGACATTGCTTTTCTGGATGCCATGAAAGCGGCGCGCATCAAAGGCGCGCTCGTCGGAGTGGAATCGGTTACCCCGAGCGGACTGAAAGACGTTTACAAAGATTTCAATCTCTCCGGAGAGGCTTTGATTGAACGGCTGCGAACTTTTCGGGAGCACGGTGTTCACGTTCTGGGCTCGTTTATTTTTGGATTGCCCAGCGATGTTCCCGCAACATTCGATGCTACGGCTGCCGCGGCCATAAGCGCGAACGTGACCTTTGCTCAATTTGTTACGCTCAGTCCGTATCCGGGGACGGTGGATTTCATTCGCTGGGAGAAGGGATTTGAAGGACACCCGCCCATGATCGCGGGCATACCTCTTACCCGGCGATGGCTTATCCCGCAGGCGCTTCGGCCGAAGTTGTACTGGGACCATCCAGTAATGTCGGCGGAGGAAATCCGTTCGCGCACGCAGAAGGTGTGGGACAACTTTTACAGCATCCGTCCTATTTGGAATCGCTCGAAATTCATCAAGTCAAGCCGTGGCCGCCTGGCATTCGTCCTGATATCAAAAATCTACCGCCAGATGTACGCCGACACCGGCATTGCAACCGACAGCGCCCGCGTCACGTGGTCAGGACGCTGGGCCAGATGGATGGCCAAACCCTGCCGCCTTCTGTTCGCAGGAGCACCAATGCCGGATTTGAAAGTGCCGGCGGCGTGATCGGCGTCGTCGCTCTGCGAAAAACTCAATGGTCACAGATCCGAAGGGAAGGGCCCGACTTTCAAATGTTGACGGAATGGAAAACGTCCCGGCCGCC